>NZ_PCZD01000009.1:0-44605 GCF_002553975.1 Lactobacillus sp. UMNPBX6 | reverse complement strand
CCGAATGGACTTTTTATTTTTTATCAAGTGTTCAATTTAATTTTACAATCGGCGAGAAAAAAGCTTAATAAAAAAAGCCCGAAATTTGTAGTGCGGTACAATTTCGGGCTTTTTTGATTGGTAGCTGATAAGGATGGGTCACAGGAACAATTAGCTAAGAAAGTTGATGTTTCAAGACAGACAATCTCGGCGATTGAAAAAGGTAATTACAATCCATCGGTTAATTTTTGTATTAAAATTTGTCAAGCACTAGATAAGACTTTAGATGATCTGTTTTGGCCAGAGTGAGAAATTGAGTTAATTATAAAAGAAGTATAAAATAAAAGACAATAATTATAAAAACTCTATAAAACGTAAATTTTGATTATAAAAAATCTATAAAAAGGAATCTTATGGAAGAAAAAATGTTAAATCCGTTTATGCCTAGTTTTGGACGTTTTCCTAAAATTATCATTGATCAAGAAGAAGCATTAACCGATTATTTGACAGGACTGCAAACACATGATGCTAAATATCAAACGTCTTTGGTGTATGGAACGAGAGGATCGGGAAAAACTGTTTTTCTTTTAAATGTTCAAAGGTCTTTAGAGAAATTAGACAATTGGATATTCATTCGTTTAAACAATGGGCAAGGTAATCTATTATTCCAATTAATGCATGGTCTTCAACGAGCAGCAGGGATTTCATTAGTTGATTTATTAAAGAATGTTAAAAGCTTAAATATTATGGGCAATGGTATTACCTGGCAAGCATTCCAAGAATCTCAGCAAATTGATTATGATGAATATATTTCTATTTTATTGAGTCGCTTAAAAAAGCAAGGCAAATCTATTTTGATTGGCATTGATGAAATTGAAATTAGTGATGATGTGCGAGCCTTTGGATCAGAATATCAAACTTTAATTGGTGATGAATATGATATTTCATTATTAATGACAGGATTACCAAGCAGAATTTCTGAAGTACAGAATGATAATACTCTTACTTTTTTATTGCGTAGCAATCGGATTTACTTATCTCCGTTAGATGAGGAAACAATAACCGCTAGCTATGAGAAGGCATTTACTAAAGGTAAACGTGAAATTGACTTCATGGTATTAGATGAAATGAGTCGTGCGGTAAAAGGTTACGCTTATGCTTTTCAAACTATTGGTTACTATGCCTGGCGTTTTAGTCAAGAGTCTTTGCAGCTAGATGAGGAGGTTTTAAAGCAGACAATAGAGGCCACTAAAAAAGATTTATTCAGAAATGCTTATGAAAGAATGTATATGGACATTTCTAAAACCGATCGTGACTTTATTAATGCGATGATTAAAGCTGGAACCAATCGGGTGACAACAAAGCAATTGCAAGATATTTTGCATAAACCGATTAACTATATTTCAGTATATCGTGCACGCTTGCTAGATGATCAGTTGATTACTTCACCTGAAAGAGGAGTAGTTCAACTAGCACTGCCATTTTTTGCAGAGTTTGTGGAAAAATATAATTTAGAACATTTAGCTTAAAGAAAGTGAAGATATAGATATGAGTAAATACGATCAATTATGGCAATATATTAAAAACAACAAAACTGGCGACTTTTAGCTCTCATTTGATGAGGTTTAAAAAGCAGCAGGTCTACCAATCGATCATTCATTTTTACGTTATAAGAAAGAACTGCCTGATTATGGCTTTGAAGTGAAGAAAATTTCACTTAAGAATAAGACAGTTAAATTTCATCAACTATAGAGGCAGAATATGGCTTACGATTTTAAAAAAGAAGAAAAACAATTCTATCGTTCGGGCAAGAAGCCTGAATTGGTTGATGTTCCGCAGATGCAATATCTAGCTGTTAGGCGATCCCAATCAAGAGGGCGGAGAATACAAGCAGGATCTACAATTGTTGTATAGTCTAGCCTATACAATTAAAATGAGTAAAAAAGGCTCACATCAGATTAAAGATTATTTCGACTTCGTGGTTCCACCGCTTGAAGGATTTTGGTGGCAAGATGGCGTTAAAGGCATTGATTATGCTCATAAAGAAAGATTCAATTTTATTTCCTGCATTCGGATGCCTGAGTTTGTGACAGATGATGTTTTGACTTGGACTAAAAAAGAAACTGCAGTTAAGAAGGGGTTGGATTTTTCACCAGTTAAATTACTTACTTTGACTGAAGGAAAATGCGTGCAAATCATGCATCATGGCAGTTATGATGATGAGCCAGCTACAATCGACAAGATGCATCAATTTATTACTGAAAATAATTTGAAATTAGATTTTTCGGATAAGCGGCGTCATCATGAAATTTACTTATCAAATCCTCAGCGCACGAAGGTGGAAAATTTAAAAACGATTATTCGCTTGCCTGTTAAAGAAAAGAAGATGAACAATGACTAAAAAAGTTACGCCACGTTTGGTGATGGCGATTTTATCCGCAGGGATGCTCTAGTTTTTGGGAATCCTTGACGAAACGGCAACGACAGTTACTTTTCCAATCTTGACCAGAGATTTTGCGCTTACTACCGATCAAGTTCAATGGGTTAACACCTTGATGTTGCTAGTGATTGCGACGATTGTACCGATTAGTTCTCAGATTAGATTGCGAATTCCTACTAAAAGTATTTTTATTCTAGGAGTTTCGTTATTTATAGTGGGTTTGCTGATTGATATCGTTACTCCATGGTTTGATCTTTTGTTAGTGGGTCGAGCCTTGCAAGGAATCGGTACCGGTATAGGCTTGCCGCTGATGTACAACATTATCTTAGCTGAAGTACCTAAAGAAAAACTCGGCTTCATGATGGGGATCGGAACGATGATTACCGCTTGTGCCGTGGCCTTTGGGCCGTTGTTCGGTGGTATCGTAACTGATGCACTTAATTGGCGTTGGATTTTCATCATTTCACTTTTTCTGATTATTATTAGCCTGCTAACAGGGATGTATTCAATCGGGCAAATCAATCCTTTGCAAAAAGTGAAGATCAAGTATGGTCAGTGGTTATCTCTTGCCGTCGCTTTGGTTTGCTTGATACTCGGTTTTACCCGAATTGCTAAGTATTCGTTCCTGTCAGTTCCAGTTTTAGGCTTTTTAGTTTTAGGAATCATCAGCTTATTAATTTGGCTAAAAATATCTTGGTCCGATAAGGAAGCCTTGATTAGTCCTCAATTATTTAAAAATTTGCGTTTTAGCATGCAACTAATTGCCTATTGTTTTGCTAAAATTGCGACTTTGGCCTTAGGCTTTATCTTTCCAATCTATGTGCAAGCCGTTAATCATGGATCCGTTTCTCTGGCTGGTTGGATTACATTTCCAGGTGCGGTGATAAATGCCTTGATGGCAGCCTTAGCAGGAAAGCTGCTCGATAAAAAAGGTGCGCGTTTGCCGATCATTATTGGCGTAATTGCCAGTCTAACTAGTTTGATTTTGATGAATATATTAGCACCACTCAGCAGTATTGCCATTGTATTATTGTATGTTCTTTATTATGGCGGTTATGGGATGTGTTTTGGCAGTCTGATGACCAGTGGATTGATTACTTTGAGCAAAGCCAACCATGCCCAAGGCAATGCGATCTTCAATACTTTGCAGCAATTTTCTGGAGCACTCGGAACTGCATTAGCTGGGACTTTGATTGCGATTGCACAAAATAATCATGTAGGTAATGGCACGGCAATTGGTTCTAAATGGACTTTTATGGTGCTGCTTGTGCTGATAATTGTTAATTTAGTCCTTGCACTAGTATTTGTACCGAAGAAGAAAAGTAAATAGTAAAAGGTTAAATTTATGACTTTAAAAAAATGATAAAAGTTTAAAATTTTTAGATACTGTGGAAGCATTACAAGGCAAAAAAGAGGTAGAAAATCATACCATTATTAAAATTGGTAGTTTAAAAGATTTAGATCAATGGATGGATAGTTTATGATTTGTAAGTTCAGTGAAAGCTGAACTTTTTTATTTTGCTTTGTTTAATAATTAAAATCTTCGAAAAATTGATCAATACATTAAGCTAAATCATGGTAATTTTGATTAATATAGAAAGCATAAAGTAAAAGGCTCAGCAAAAGCTGGGCCTTTTATTCACGTTCTTTTTCCTGATCTTGTTTTTGCTTAATTAGATCTCGATTCTTTCCAATTAATATTTCAACTAGTCCTTCAACTATATACATTGCCGGAATTTGTGAAGAAAGATCACAATATTTAAATAATCGTTGCTTATGTTCTTGATAATTAAGCACATATTTACTGATGTTTGCAATAGTACTAGTTGGATTACTGGTGATAGCTACTACTTGATTATCAGAACGTTTAGTACAGTAATTAAGTTGTTCGATTAATTCGGTAGTTTCACCTGAGACCGAAAAGCAAATAATGGTATTGTTACTGGTATTTTCTAGTTGTCTATTTAATGGATAAAAAGGATCGGTAATAGGAAATGCGTTGAATCCTAATAATGCTAGCATTCTTGCAGCATAGACGGCGGTGGAGGCAGAATTGCCAGTTTCCATGATAGGAATATTATCAGATTGATAAAGTTGATCAGCAACGACTCGCAATTTGTTTTCAATATCATTAGGAAAATTTTGTTGATCAATAAATATTAATGCTTTTTGAGGTGCAACGGTTTGATTGATATTTTTTAAATAGGCTTTGAATTCAGGAAAGCTTGCAAAGCCTATTTTATGAACAAAACGCATTACTGAGGAATTAGCCACATGCGTCTTTTTGGCAATATCACGTACACGCATATACGCTACTTTTTCGGGATTATTAACAACAAAACGGTAAACGGAGAGTTCTACATCTGATAAGGATGAAAGATTATTAAAATCAAAAATAGCCATTCTTTTCCTCCCAACGAATAAATTTATAATTCAATTATAAAGAACACAGTGTTCGAATAAAAGAACAGAAACCTAAAAGTATAGATTTTTACCAGATAAGGCTAAAACTATTGTACTATTATAAGCGCTTACATAGAATAGAAAGCGAGATGAAAAAGGAGGAAAGATTGTGAATAATCTACAAAAATTTCTAGATAAGTTTTTAGCACCAATAGCTAAATGGATGGGAAACAATTTGTTCTTCTCATCTTTAGCAGATGCTTTCATGAAAGTAACTCCAATTACTTTGGGTGGTGCCTTCGTTCTGTTAATTGGTAATTTTCCAATTCCAGCTTGGACTAACTTTTTACAAAAAATAGGTTGGGCAACACAATTTAACGCTGCACAAAATGCAACTATGAATGTATTGTCACTCTTTGTTGTATTTAACTTTGCTTATGTTTACGCAGAAAAATGTAAATATAATCCATTGCCAGCAGGATTGCTTGCCGCATCAAGTTTTATGATTTTAGCTCCACAAGATTATATGGCTAGAGCATTTGGGACGCACGCTAAGTTGACTCAAGTGACAGCATTTGGTACCAATTACCTTGGTTCATCTGGTATGGTTGTTGCTATTCTTGTTGGTTGGGTTGTCGGGATGCTTTACGTATTCCTCAATAAAAAGAATATCGTAATTAAATTGCCTGACAGTGTTCCACCTAATGTTTCAGCTTCACTTCAGCCATCATTAATTGCCGGAATTATTTTGGTATTAATGACTTTAATTAGAGGAGCATTTAGTTATACTGCATTTGGTAACATCTTTGATTGTGTTACTAAATTGGTTCAAACACCACTGCAGACATTTACTGCTTCTCCAATTAGTATTATTGCTATTTACACCTTGGCTAATGTTTTATGGTTCTTTGGTATTCACCCTAACATGGTTTATGGTATTGTAATGCCAATTATCATTGCTAACGGTATTGTTAACCAGAATGCCTTTAAGGCAGGACAGCCAATGCCATACGTCACCATGGCAATGCTTTCTGTCATTTTAAACAGTGCTTTTGGTGGTCAGGGTGCTACAATCGGTTTAATTATTTCTATGTTTAGAGCAAAATCTGATCGCTACAAACAAATGTTAAAATTGGCCGGAGTACCAGCATTGTTCAATATTAATGAACCATTGGTATTCGGGATGCCAATTATGTTAAATCCTGTTTTCTTCTTACCAATGCTGTTTGAACCTATCATTAATGGTTTGGTAAGTTGGGGATTGATTGATTTGTTCCATGCTACTGTTAACCCATTTATTCAATTACCATGGACTATGCCTGGTGTTGTTCAAGCATTCTTCTCAGGTGGTATTCCATTCTTTATCATCGCTATGGTTGTAGTAGTCTTAAGTACTTTGATTTGGTTCCCATTCTTCAAGATTGCTGATAATAAGGCTGTTGCTGAAGAACAAAAGAATGCTAAGAAAGCTTAATTACCGTAAATTTTAAATAAAATTATAAAAACCCAAGATTTAAATAAAAGAAGTTACTCCGCATGAGTAGCTTCTTTTTTATCTTAAAAGAAATTTTATAAGATCTAAAGAGATCTAAAAATAGACAGAAGATCTAAAGAGATCTAAAATAAATTTCAAGAACTAAAAAGATATAAAAGTAGGTGGATTAAAATAATGACTAACATGAATAATCCTTTTGATCCTAACTTTGGTAAGGTACCAAAAATATATTTAGGGCGACAGAAAATAGTAGAAGATATAGTCCAATCACTTGAAAGTGGAACAGGTCCTTATCAAACTTCAATGATTTATGGGATGCGTGGCGTAGGAAAAACTTCTTTGTTAGCTGATATAACCTCCACATTAGAACAGAAGAATAATTGGCTCGTTATCTATTTAGCTATGACTAATGATTTGCTTGCCACCTTAATTCAGAGTATTTATCAGGAAGCTAATAATACAATTAAAAAAGCACTAGATAGGATTGATGGGGTGAAGTTCTCAGCATTTGGTTTTGAACTTGAAGTGCATGTTTCTAATCCTCAGTCTACTTATCAAGTTTTATTAGAAGAAATGTTAAAAGTATTAAAAAAGCATGATCAATCTCTATTGATTGCAATAGATGAAGTTAAAGAAACTCCTGAAATTGTTAATTTGGCTTCTATTTATCAGATAATGGTGCTAAAGGAGTACCCTATTAATATTATGATGACGGGGGTACCTAAAAATGTTTCTGAACTGCAAAATAATGATGTCTTAACTTTTCTTCTGAGAAGTGGGCGCGTGCCATTAGGTCCGCTTGATCTTTTTGACATTAAATATCGCTATCAAAAAGCCTTTGAGAGAGGAAACAAAGAAATCGATAATAATACTCTAATGAAAATAACCAAACTGACTAAGGGATATGCTTATGCATTTCAAGATCTGGGATATTATGTCTGGCAAAATTCTGATAATAAGGTTACGGAAGAAAGTGTGGAGAAATCTATCCCATTATTTAAAAATGATCTTTTTCGTAATGCTTATACTAAGATACTATCTGAATTGTCGCCAACAGATAGGAAATTCTTATTTATTATGGCTAATTGCCCTAAGAATATTGTGGAAATAAGTTATATTCGTGAACAAATGAAAAAGAGTTCCAATTATATTTCTCAATATCGCCAAAGATTGATGGACAGTCAAGTAATCGTAGATACAGGATATGGTAAGGTCACATTTTCATTACCATTCATGAAAGATTTTTTGCTGGAAGCTGCAGAATTATATGGAATTGAAGAATAAAGCAAAAGAGGTTACTCCGCGTGAGTAACTTCTTTTTTATCTTAAAATTAAACTTTTTGCTTTCATCCACCAGACATGCAAGCAATATGCGGAAGTGAAAGACAGGATCCACGTTAAAATCCAGGTGCCAAACAAAGTCAAGATTGGATGATAGATTGCGTGATATTGCATGTTAAGTCCGCGCCAAACTAGTTGATTCCAAAAGACATTGGATAAATATGCTCGATAAGCATAGGTAGCTAAAAAGTGAAAGACATTTAAGCTAGTCTGTGAATTTTTTCTAACTTGGTGCAAGCAAAATGCGGAGATTAGTGCAATAACTGTCAAACAGTACAAGGTCATTGATGGCTTGTAATATGGAGCATTGTTAAAGTTGATAGGATGACCAAATTTTTGTAATTCAATATTACTCCAAATGAAGCATCCAATGAATAAAATTGAAATCAGCCACCATAACTTAGTAACTAATTGATTATAATAACTTCGCAGTTGCCAAGCTAACATCCCGTACACACCATAGATAAAGAATGAAATGAACACGCGGTCAAGTAGATACCAGTCATATTCATGGGCGCCGTGGAAAACGTAGTAGTCATATAACCACAGCCAGGCGAAGTATAGCACAAAAGTAATGATTGCAACCCAAATTCCGCGTGTTAAGTTATGACCGACAAAGCGGCTTAGTGCCCAAAAAAGTGGCATTAAGATAATGAATTGCAACATCATCGTGTTGTACCAAAGGTGTGGTGCCGCATTACCATTAATAAATTGCCAGCAAAATGAACCGATGCTATTAAAATGATTGACTTGTTGCACCCATGGCATTCCAAAAAGGTAAATCAATGTCCACCAAATAGTCGGTACAAACAGATTAGACCAGTTAGCTCGCATATGTTTGGCATATGAGAAACTGCCTTTTTCATCATTAGTCCGAATGGTAGTGTACAAAATACCAAAGATAAAGGCCGGTGCCGTATATTTCACTAAATTATAAAAAATGCCAAAAACGTTCTGCACATGAGTGGGCTGCCCGGTACCCATGATCATCGACATAATTGGCTGCGATATCACAGCCGTACAGGCGAAAACTTTCAAATAATCACCAATATCAGCTGCACTAGAGCTGTTAAACTGATATTTTTTCATAAAAATCTCTCTTTTCTTTTGAATTGTGAGATCCAAAAGAAGTTCAAGTTTAATTTAACGGTATTTTTTGAAAAAAGCAACGGCTTAAATTAATAAATATTTTGTTGCGGCATCTCTTTCTTGCAAGAAAACATTGGCAATTTCATTGCTAAAAAGACGCTGTGTATCAGTCAAATTATGATGAGGCGAATTTAAATAAATCGTGCGTCGAGGAGCTTCAGGATAAATATGAGCCTTAGTGATATTTTTAGTTTCAAAATCCTGCCAACTAATGGCTGGGATAAAACCGATTCCAATTCCGCTTGCAATTAATTGCCGCACCGTTGCTGGTTCATCGGATTGATATTGATAATTTAGTTTGATTTTGTGAGCCATTAAAAATTGATCGATAGTTTGTTGTAGTTCGGTTTCTTTATCAAGGCCAACAAAGATATATTTTTCTAAATCTTTTAATTCAATAAAATCCTTGTTAGGAAGGATGCCTTTTTTAGCGCCGATTAGTAATTCTTCGGTGGTGATGGGGATGCTATTAAAGTTAGGGATCTTGGCAGTAGAAATAATAAAGTCAAATTGTTCTAGATCTTTGGCAAAATTATTTTTCTGATGAATATTTAAACTGATATTAGGCAAGACTTCTTGCATCCGTAAAATTATTTTAGAAATTAAAGGTGAAGCCACAGTAAACAAAACATTTAGTGGGCTCTGATCAATATTTTTGGACCCCTGAACTGCTTTAATACCGCGATCAAGCAAATTTAAGCTGTCCGAAACATACGAATAAAATAGTTTGCCTTGTTGGTTTAATTTAATTGTTCTGCCTTCGCGATCAAACAATTTTACACCGATTTCTTCCTCTAACTGTTTGATGGTTTTGCTAACGGCAGATTGACTGACATAAGCTTCTTGGGCTGCCTCGGTAATTGATCCAAGAGAAGCAACCGAAATAAAGTATTTTAATGTAGTTAAATTCATTATGTTCACTCGATTCATAACTATTTGGTTAAGTATTATTCTATTTATATATTATAAATTGGCATTCAAACGTTTTAAACTAAAAATGTGAGATCCAAAGAGGTGATTATTTTGCGAAACTTATGGTTATTTCCGGGTCAAGGTGGTCAAAATCCGGGCATGCTTGACCAAGTCGATCCTCAACTGAAAGAGCAGGTAGAAAAATGGACCAATGTCAAGCTACTGGATACTGCTGAGGGCTATCAAGATTCAGTTCAAATTCAGCTAAGTATTTTGCTTTTGCAGATTGATCAAGTCGATCAATTGAAAAAGTTAGGCTGGCAGCCGACTTTAGTTGCAGGACATTCTTTAGGCATATTTGCGGCAGCTTATGCAGCTGGTGTCATAAATAAAGAAGATGTTTTCAAGTTAGTAGCTCTTAGAGCTAAGTTGATGCAGGAATGTTATCCAGAAGGCTACGGCATGGGTGTTGTAGTTGGCTTGAGCCGTCCAGAAGTAAAAAAGTTAGTTGCTGAAGTTCATTCAGATACCAATCCAGTTTATATTTCTAATCAAAACTCAGAAATGCAGAATACTATTTCTGGGAAACTCATTGCGATTAAGCAAGTTCTAGCATTGGCTAAAGAAAATGGTGCATCAAAAGCAAAATTGCTGCATGTGCCTAACCCATCGCATTCGCCGCTAATGCAGAAGACAGCCGATCAGCTGAATACTTTTATTGCTCAGCTTAATTTGCATCAACCTAGTTGCATATATTTAGCTAATTACAATGGTCACGCAGTAAGGAGCTTAAAAGATATCAAATATGATTTAGGAAACAACGTAATTTACCCAGTACTTTGGGAAACGATGATGCAGGTTGCTCTTGAATATCAACCTGATGTTAGCTCCGAATTTTCACCTGGAACAGCTTTTACCAAACTACTAAAAGCAAAGACGGATCAATTACATATGGTTACGTTATCGGCAATGTCGATTGATGATGCGGACTATTTATTTAACAAATGGGAGAAAAAAGAATGACAGAAGAAAAGAATTGGCATACTCATCGAGATGCGAAAAATGCACGTTTAGCAAGCGCCAGTTCATTATTGAATGGTAAATTTGCTAAAACTGAAGATGTCGTTGAAGTGTTGAATACTTTAATTAAGCCAGGCGACAAGGTGGTGCTTGAAGGGGATAATCAAAAGCAAGCATCATTTTTATCAGAAGCTTTAACTAAAGTGGATCCTGAACGTGTTCATGATTTACACATGATTATGTCTAGTATTTCACGTCCAGAACACCTTGATATTTTTGACTTAGGTATTGCCTCAAAGATGGACTTTTCATTTGCCGGCCCACAAAGTACACGTGTATCGCAAATGATTGCTGACGGCACAATGACGGTTGGTGATATTCATACTTATCTTGAATTATTTGGTCGTTTATTTATTGATTTGATTCCGAACGTTGTCTTGGTTGCCGCGGATAAAGTTGACCGTGAAGGTAACCTTTACACTGGTTTTAACACTGAAGAAACCCCAACAATTGTGGAAGCCGCAGCCTTTCATAATGGAATCGTGATCGTGCAAGCAAACGAAGTTGTTGATAAATTACCACGTGTTGATATTCCTAGCGACTGGGTCGATGTCATTGTTCCAGCTGATAAGCCATATCAATTGGAGCCTTTGTTTACTCGTGATCCACAAGCAATCACCGAATTACAAATTTTGATGGGGATGATGGCAATTAAAGGAATCTATGCTAAGCATCATGTTCAAACCTTAAATCACGGTGTTGGCTTTAACACTTCTGCAATCGAACTTCTATTGCCAACATATGGTGAACAATTAGGACTCAAGGGCAAGATCTGTCGCAATTGGGAATTGAATCCAACTCCAACTTTAATTCCAGCAATTGAAAGTGGTTGGGTTCAATCAATCCACTCATTTGGTGGCGAAGTCGGGATGGAAAAATACATTGCCGCTCGTCCAGACATTTTCTTTGTTGGTAAAGATGGTACCATGCGTTCTAATCGTGCTTTAGGTCAGGTTGCTGGTCAATATGCACTTGATATGTTCGTTGGTTCTACTTTGCAAATTGACCAATGGGGTAACTCTTCAACTGTTACTAATGGTCGTTTGTCAGGCTTTGGTGGTGCACCTAACATGGGTTCTAACCCAACTGGTCGTCGTCACTCAACTCCAGCTTGGCAAAGCTTAAAGCCAGATGATGATCCATTGGCTAAGGGTCAAAAATTGGTTGTTCAAATGGTTGAAACCTTTGGTGCAAATAAGAAGCCAGTCTTTGTTGATCACTTGGATGCTGAAGAAGTTAGAAAAGAAGCTAAGTTGGCTAACGTGCCAATCATGATTTATTCAGAAGATACCACGCATATCGTCACTGAAGAAGGTATCGCATATCTTTACAAGACCGACAGCATGGAAGAAAGAAAAGCCGCAATTGAAGCAATTGCTGGTGTAACTCCTGTTGGTTTACGTTCAAATCCAGAAGAAGTAAAGAAGCTGCGTGAAAAGGGCATTGTCGCATTGCCAGAAGACTTAGGCGTACGCCGTGAAGATGCTAAGCGTTCACTTCTTGCAGCTCAAACTATGGATGATATTGTTGAATGGTCCCATGGCCTTTACAATCCACCTGCAAAATTTAGATCTTGGTCATAATTGAGGAGGAAAGAATAATGGAAAAATTACACTTTGAATATCAAAATTCTACACCCGTAAAGAAATTTGCCCACGTTGGTGTGGTAGCCTCCGGTGACTTAGAAATCTTGGTTTACCCAGCAGATGGGGAAAAGACAACATTAGATATCACTACTGGGAGCGATGGCTTTGAAAAAGTTTGGCAAAATGTGCTCGATCGTTTCTTTGCTCGTTATCCATTAAACGGTAAGTTTATTGTTCACGATTTTGGTGCAACCCCTGGTGTTGTTAACTTGCGTTTGACTCAAGCAATGGAGGCTTTGAAAGATGAAAAATAGTTTTGTTGAATTAAATGGTCGTCAGCGTGCATTTGCATTAGTTGATGAAAACTCTGGTCGCGAATTAGTTGGTCCAGAATATGATATGATTTCGCCTCACCTTGAGCCACAGAAGATTGTGCCCGAAAGTGATGATGGGGTTATCTTAGTTAAAGGTACCTTGAATGGCAAAAATGTTGTCGTGATTTCCATTGAAGGTAAATTCCAAGGTGGTGGTATTGGTGAAGTTTCCGGTGCCAAGATCGTTGCTGCTTTAGAAGAAGCCTTAGATGACAATAAGAATGGTAAGACTATCTATCCAATCATTATTTTGGATACTGGTGGTGTACGTCTTCAAGAAGCAAATTATGGCCTTTTGTCAATTTCTGAAATTCAAAATTCAGTTATCGCGTTGAAGAAATATGTTCCTGTAATTGGTTTGGTGCCGGGTAGAGTTGGTAGTTTTGGTGGTATGTCAATCACTAGTGCTGTTTTGTCATACCTAATTACTACCAAGAAGGCTAGAGTTGCCTTGAACGGACCGGAAGTTATCGAACAAGAAGCAGGCGTACGTGAATTTGACTCTAGCGATAAGGACTTAATTTGGAATACTTTGGGTACTCGTCAAAGAGTTAAGACTGGCATTGCTGATGAATTAGTTGAAGATGATGTTGAAACTATTAAGAATGCGATTTCTGAAGCAATCGATCAAAAGAAGGATGCTCACAGAACTGATAAGGCTGATTTCTATTTAACTTTGCTTGATAAGATCGATTTTTCAAAGCCATTAACTACTGAAGAATATCGCAAGATTTTCAACGAAACAAAAGCTGAAAAGCATGAAATTCCAAGTGCTGTATCTAGCAATACACCAGGTGATAAGAGCCGCGGTCGTTTATGGTTTGAAAAATTAACTGGCATTAAAAATGCTAAGTCAGAATATCCAACAGTTTTAGCAGCTGAAGTTGATGGCAAAGAATATATTGCTATCGTGCCAGACAAGAATAATCGCTTCCCACGCGTACGTAATGGTGAAGTGGGCTTGCAAGAAGGATTTGTCATCTCTAAGATCGTTAATAAGATTGTTGAAGAAGACAAGGATAAAGAGGTTAAGCGTCCAATCATTTTGATTGTAGATGTACCAAGTCAGGCTTATGGTTACAAAGAAGAATTAATTGGAATTCACATTGGATTAGCTTCTAGTGCTGCTGCTTATGCTAAGGCTCGTCAAGCTGGCCACCCAGTAATTGACTTTATTCCTGGGGATGCTGTTTCAGGTGGTTTCTTAGCTCATGGTTTGCAATCTAACCGCATGATCGCCTTAGCTGATAAGTCAATCACTATTCAAGCGATGTCTAAGGCATCTGCTGCTAGAATTACCCAAAGAACTATTGCCGAACTTGAAGAAGCTACTAAACATGTTCCTGCAATGGCTTACGATATCTTCAATTATGAAAAATTGGGTGCTTTATACAAGCTAGTGCATGATGTTTCATCTTGGGATGCCAACGATGATGCAGTTAAGGAAGTTCATGAATTAATCGATGAAGCTATTGCAAGTACAAAGGATCAACCAACTGACTTGCGCTTCCGTTATGAGACTCCAATTGCAATTGAAAGTGGACGCAAAGCTACAATTAAGATGCGCGAAATGGTTGATGATCAATGGGAAAAATAACTAATATTTGGCCGCATGATTTATTAACGTTTACCAATGATGACGACTTAATATTAGAAGAGAATCCTTTACCTGAATGGGCAAAGGATTCTTTGTCTAAGGCTAAAATCGTAGTGGTCAGACGTGGTCAATTCAAAAATGGTTTAATTCCGGTAGGTTTGCGCGGTTACGAGCGTAATCAACGCTTGGCTGGCTATTTAAAAAAGTCTAGTATAGTTAAGCAGTATCATCCAGATTATTTTATTAAGCATGAGTCTTGGTGTGATTTGCCAATTGAAAGGCAAAAATTAATTGCTTTTCAAGCACTGGTTAAGATTGCACCACTTTTAACTGATTATCAGTGGGGAATTAGTGGTTCACTTGCTTATGAAATGGCAACTGGTGTAAAGATGGTCAAAGAAAGTCCAGAGCATACTAGTGATTTAGACTTGATTATGCCCGATTTACCTAAAATGAACGTAGCTGAAGCAAGAAAATTTTTAGCTAGATTAAATCAATTTGGCACGCATGCGGATGTACAAGTAGTTTATGGTGAGAATAGCTTTTCTTTGGAAGAATATGCATTGGGACGTGATCAGCAGATTTTAATTAAAACTGCCACTGGTCCAATTTTAAGTGAAAATCCATGGCAGGCAATTAAAGAGGGATGAAATGGATTTTGTAACTAATGATGGAATTAAAATTAATTACCAGATAAAAGGTAATGGCAAACCAATTATTTTTGTTGCTGGCTTTGGCGGTTATCAAGAAGTATGGACTATGCAGGTTGACTATTTTACTAAAATGGGATATCAGGTGATCACATACGATCATCGCAATTTTGGTCGGAGTCAAAGAACAAAAAATGATCATACTTTACAACGTCTAACTGATGATTTGATTGAATTGGTACAATGTTTAGGCATAAAACAAGCTGTGTTTGTCGGTCATTCAATGGGTGGCAGTTTACTTTTTAATTTGATTAAAACCGAACCAGATTTAGTTAAACTGGCGGTTATCGTAGACCAAACGCCTTTTATGTTGAATACTTCGGATTGGTCATATGGTTTTATGAACTATACGTTAAGTAACTATGTAAGAGAAGCTAAAATGGTTCCTGCTGTGCATGAGACTTTGCACGGTATAGATAATCGAGTAGCGATGAAACTGAATAATGCTAGAATAGATCACCCTTTTAGTAGATCTGATAATTTTGATTTGTTGTGTGAGCATATTGCCCATGATTGGCGTGGGGTGGTCAAAGATAGCCAAGTACCTATCGATGTAATTGCGGCCGTTCAAGGTCCATATTATAATTTTCTTTTTGCAAAATGGATGACTACACAAAATGATCGCGTAAATATGGCTTTGGTTGATAATTGTGGACATGATATCATGGCAGAGGTACCAGATCGTTTTAATCAGATTTTGCGGCACTTTTTGTTAAAAAATCGATACTTGAGTAATTAGAAAGAGACAAATGGCAATAGAAGAGATCGCTCAAAATGCATTAAAAGCATTACTTTATGAAGTAGTTACTAATCCTAAGCCTGGCTTGGTTGATCCAGCTGATGTGGGTTCTCATCCCGATATGAACGTCTATATGTTCATTGATAGTAGCTTAAGTTTGGAAAAATATTTTGTTCAAGCCGCTGAGATTGGTTTTAACTTTACTGGACAAGATTTAAGACAGATGTTTGAACTGCTGCGACAAGCTGGGATTAAGGCAGAGAAGGCAATGCTTGCCGCTACGAATAATGTGAATACGCATAAAGGGGCGGTTTTTTCATTAGGTTTATTCGTCTGTGCATGTGCATATTGTCAAAAACATGGCGGTAATGAGTTTGAAGTAATTCAGATGATGACTAAGGGATTAGTTAAGCATGATTTGGGAGAGAAGAGCGAGACTGCTGGCGAAAGACAATTTTTGCAATATGGCAAAGGCGGCGTTAGAGCAGAAGCAGAGGCAGGCTACCCTTTGGTGAGAAGTGTCGCATTGCCATTTCTAGCACAGACAAGTGGCGACTTGAATACGCGCTTGCTTGATACCTTGATGAAGATTGTTAGTGAGATTGAAGATTCTAATTTGATTAAAAGGGCTGGTAATGTTGAAGTAATTGATTGGTCGCACAAGCAGGCGCAAAAATATTTGGCATTGGGTGGTTATGGCACTCGAGCTGGTAAACAATTCATGCTAGAGCTAAATTGCATTTTTAAAGAGAAAAATTATAGTCTTGGCGGCAGTGCTGATTTACTGATTATTACTATTTTTATGGGACTGCAGCGTGGAATAATTTAAATTAAAGGTCATATTGCTTGGGTATTTTCAAAAAGGATACCATACTAAAAGTGAGAAAAATAATTTTTCACGAAAGGATGGGAAATGCAATGGATGATTATGTAATTGATTTTGATTCGTTAAGTTACTTGAGACCTGAGACTTTGGCTATTATGAAGTTATTGGTAAAGAAATATAATGAAAGCAAGGACGATGACGTTTTGCAGGATGGAGTAGTCGTTAGTTTTGATGAATTAGCAAAAGCAGCCAAAATTCCAGTTGATAAGTTACCCGATGAGGTCTTTAAAGATCTAGATGCCGAAAGAAATCAGTTTGATGAGGAAAAGAGAGGCTATGAACCATTAGTCGCTAGTTGTTTAGCTGATGAAGAAGATCGTGAATTTAGAATTATCATTAACCACCGCTTGTTTGAATTTTAAAATAATATCAAAAAAGATCGATGATCAACGTTTTTTAACGAAGATCATCGATCTTTTATTTGTCATTAATCTAAATCCGCACCATTTGAGGCAATTACTTTTTTATACCAGTAAAAAGAATCCTTAGGGTAGCGCTTGAAGCTGCCTTTACCATAATCATCTTCATCAACGTAGATAAAGCCATAGCGTTTCTTCATTTCACCGGTACTTGCACTAACTAAATCGATGCATCCCCATGGCAAATAGCCGATTAAGTCAACACCATCATCGATTACTGTTTTTTCCATTTGCTTAATGTGGTCACGGAAGTACTGAATGCGATAATCATCGTGAATTTGATGATCAGCAGTCATTTTATCGTAAGCACCAAGTCCGTTTTCTACGATAAATAATGGCTTGTGCCAGCGAGTCGTCATCCAGTTCATTGCATAGCGCAAACCAACAGGGTCGATAGCCCAGCCCCAATCATTAGTCTTGATATATGGGTTGGAAACTAAATCTTGATATTCACGATAATCCATGTGATCAGTGTATTTGGCAGTGAAGGACATGTAGTAGGAGAATGCAATATAATCTACTGTACCATTTTTCAATATCTGCAAATCTTTTTTAG
This sequence comes from Lactobacillus sp. UMNPBX6, assembly GCF_002553975.1. Lineage (NCBI taxonomy): Bacteria > Bacillati > Bacillota > Bacilli > Lactobacillales > Lactobacillaceae > Lactobacillus > Lactobacillus sp. UMNPBX6. Next base: position 26,939 of record NZ_PCZD01000009.1, on the reverse strand, counting down.
TAATATCTAAGTGATAATTCTTACGATCGAAGTAGGCTTTTAACCAATTTGGATATTCACCGTTAACATGCACATCGCCAAAGTAAAGACGTGAATCCATTGCACGCTGGGAAAAAAGAATATCTTCGGGTTTAGATGAAGCAGGGTAAATAGGGCAAAAGGCCAACATACAGCCAATTTGTAATGATGGATCAATAGCGTGTCCAATTTGAACAGCTTCAGCACTAGCTACTAATTCATAGTGTGCTGCTTGATACATCATTTTTTCTTTATCGTCACCTTTTTTGAAAAGTAGACCAGAATTTTTTAACACATTGCCAATATCTTCATAATTGGCTTGATTGTTAATTTCATTAAAGGTCATCCAATACTTAACTTTGTTGTGATATCTTTCAAAACATACATGAGCAAAGCGAGCAAAGAAATCAATTAATTTGCGGTTGGACCAGCCACCATATTCAGTTACTAAATGATAAGGCATCTCGAAGTGAGAAAGGGTGACAACGGGTTGGATACCATATTTTAACAATTCATCAAATAAATCATCATAGAATTTAAGTCCTGCTTCATTAGGCGCATCTTCATCGCCATTAGGGAAGATGCGTGTCCACGCAATTGAAGTTCTAAATGCTTTGAATCCCATCTCTGCCATCATCTTAATGTCTTCTTTATAATGATGGTAAAAATCGATTCCTACATGGTTAGGATAATATTTATCTTTTTCGATTGTCTTAGTGATTTCACGAGGATGATCACGATCGCCAAGAGTCATAATGTCAGCGATGGAGATTCCTTTTCCGTCTTCTTGATATCCACCTTCAAGTTGATGAGCAGCAACGGCGCCACCCCATAAAAAATTCTTATCTAAAGTTCTAGTCATAAAAAAACTCCTTTGATTCATTACTTACTTGCATTATATGAAATCGCTTGCGATCAAGTAAGAGAATAAAGAAGTTTTGAAATAGAATATAAAATTAGTTTTATGTTTCAAGAATGGCACAGGGTGTACTATTCATTGATCATATTTTCTAATATCCGATCAAGCCCTTCGATGATATACATTACGGGTACCTGAGAAGACATATCATAATAATTACTAAGGCGTCGCGTTTTTTCATAATAGTTAAGAACATAGCGACTCATTTTTGCAATACTGCTATCTTCATTGCTAGTGATGCAGACAATTTTTACATCTTCATCGTTAACAAATTCATTAATCAATTCAATTAGTTCAGTCGTTTCTCCAGAAACAGAAAAACAAAAGATAATATTATTGGTAGTATTTTCTAGCTTGGCATGTAGAGGATAGAAAGGGTCTGTTACAGCAGTTGTATTAAAGCCTAGGGATGCAATTCTTCTAGCTGCATATTCTGCTAGGAATGCAGAGTCGCCCATACCGACAGTGGTAATATTATCGCTTTGAAAAACGGCATTAGCTACTATCATTAAACGAGTTTCAATATCTTTAGGAAAATTATTCTCATTAATATAAGTAAATTTAGTGTTTTTAGGCTTATGTTGTAAGGCATCGTTTTTAAGATAAGCTTTAAATTCCGGGAAACTATTGAAGCCAATTTTATGAATAAAGCGCATGACTGACGAGCTTGAAACATGTGCATTTTGTGCAATATCTCGGACACGCATATAAACGACTTTATCAGAATTTTGGGTAACATAGCGATAAATAGTCATATCAATGTTTGACAATGATGATAAATCTTTAAATCCGAAAAAAGCCATAATACATCTCCCCATAACTAACTATTGATTAAAGGATAACATAGAATTTTCACTTATGAAACGAGACGTTCCATAGATGGAATATAAAACTTAATTAGTTGTTGATGCCTAAGTGCTTAAAATATATTGCTTATATAAAATCGCTTTCATAAAATGTAAGTGTCATGTGAAATATTAAGAGTATTGAGGAGAGTACTTTTATGCAGAACTTTATTAATCAAAAAATTCTACCTCCTATCATGAAATTCGTTAATACTAGAGCGATTAAAGCCCTTAAGGATGGGATGGTCCTTTCCTTACCATTCATCATGGTAGGTTCAGTATTTTTGCTTTTAGCTTCATTTCCAATTCCAGCAGTAGCTAATTGGATGAATCAAATGGGCTTAACTCCATATTGGAATCAAGCATATAACGCTTCATTTGGTATTGTAGCTGTTTTTGCAGTTGTTGGTATCGCTTATACATGGGCTAAAAATGAGCATGTTGAAGGATTACCAGCAGGGATGACCGCTTTTGTCGGATTCTTGATTATTATGAATTCAACTACTCCAGTTAAGGATGGCGCTAAGACGATTATTTCTGCTGCTAAAGCTCCAAACTTATTGATCGGATTCATCGATCGTACTTGGCTTGGCGGTCAAGGAATGATTGCCGCTATCATTGTAGGTTTAATCACTGGTTGGATTTATACTTGGTTTGTTAAAAAGAAGATTACAATTAAATTGCCAGATCAAGTTCCACCAGCAGTTGCTAACTCATTTGTTGCTTTGATTCCATCAGCTGTTTTAACTGTTTGGTGGTTGTTAGTTTACATTTTCTTTGACAAAGTAGCACACACCACTTTAACTCAATGGATTTACACTACTATTCAAACTCCATTGCAAGGTGTAACTGATTCATTTGGTGGCATTTTGCTATTAACATTATTAGTACCATTCTTCTGGTTCTTTGGTGTGCATGGATCTACCTTAGTTGGTGGTATTGCAGGACCAATTTTGAGTGCAAATGCTCTTGAAAATGCTGCAATCTTTAAAAAATTAGGTTATGTTGATGCTGCTCACGGTGGCCATATTGTTATTCAAGGTTTATTTGATCAATTCTCAACTGTTACCGGTGCTGGTATGACTATTGGTTTGGTAGTCTTTATGACCTTTATGGCTAAGTCAACACAATTAAAGAGTATCGGTAAATTAGCATTGGTTCCAGGAATCTTTAATATTAATGAACCAGTTTTGTTTGGTTTGCCAATCGTAATGAACCCAATGTTAGCTATTCCGTTCTTCATCATGCCACCACTTTCAGCAGGTTCAACTTATTTATTAATTAAAACAGGTATCTTGCCTTACTTGAATGGTGTACAAGTACCATGGACTACACCACCAGTAGTTTCTGGATTTTTAATTGGTGGCTGGAAAGTTGCTATTTGGCAGGCTATAATCTTGGTAGTTTCTTTCTTTGTATATCTTCCATTCGTACGTAGTTACGATAAGATGTTGTATGAAAAGGAACAAGCTAAAGTAACTGAAGAAAAAGATTAATTAAAATTTGTAGATAATTAAAAAGATCGATGATCACCGTTTTTTAACGAAGATCATCGATCTTTTGTTTTTCTATAATCCAAATGCAATCTTGTATAACAATGCACCGCAGATACCACCAGCAATTGGAGCAACTACTGGTACCCAACCGTAATCCCAGTGAGCGGAACCCTTATGAGGCAATGGGCAAAGTGCATAAACGATACGTGGACCTAAGTCTCTTGCAGGGTTTAATGCAGGACCTGTAGGACCACCAACAGCCATAACCAATGCGGTGATTAAGAAACCAACACCGATGTTGGCAATATCTTCTGATTGCTTGAAGAACATGCCACGGTATAAACCAACAGCTACGAATAAAAGAATAGCTGTACCAACAAATTCAGTGATAAAACCGTTCAGCTTACTGTTGGCAGAGTCACCAGTCGCAAAGCTGGCAAAAACAGCGTCATCGCTGGCAGTTCTCTTAATGTATGGCCAGTAGACAGCGACTAACAAAAGCTGACCTACGATTGCACCAAGCATTTGCACCAAGATATATGGCAGAACTTGATCCCAAGGAAATGCACCTGCACATGCTTGTGCAAGAGTTACGGCCGGATTCAAGTGGTTACCTGAAATTGAACCGAACAACATTGCAGGAAGCATGACACCAAAACCGAAGCCAAATGCGATAAGCAGCCACCCACCATTGGCTTGTCCATCGCGACTGTTACCTCCAGTGTCACGCAATACTGAATTGGCAACTGAACCGTTGCCTAAAACTACCAAAATAATCGTACCGAAAAATTCAGCGAAATATTTCATTAACCAAGTATGTTCCATAGTAGATACTTTTTACTCCTCCAGTAGAAAAAATATGTGAAAAATAGTACAACCAAAGATTATACTCTTAACTGAGAAAATAGGTATAGTTATTTTGAAAAAATGCAAGAATTTTGCTCGAAAATAGCTTTCGTTGACTATTCTTAATTATTTTTTTGAATAAAGGTGTAAGAAAGAATAATTTTTGCCCATTGGGTATGGAACCAAGTTCCCCAGATTATGATGAGTTTCAAACTTAATTTTTTAGAAATAATTTTACGTTTATCAATGGCTACAATTTTTGCGGCAATTGTTGGCTTGGATAGAGAAGAGCATAATCATCCAGCTGGCCTTAGAACGCATATCTTGGTTTGTCTAGGAGCGTGTATCTTAGCATTGATACAAGAAGCAATTTGTAATCAGGTTCTGTATTACGCTAAAAATTACCACGATTTGTCAACCGTTCTCGGAGTCGATCCAGCTCGTCTAATCGCTCAAGTGATTGGCGGCATTGGCTTTATCGGCGCAGGCACCATCGTTATTACTCACCATTTTGTAATGGGACTTACTACAGCGGCATCTTTGTGGGCTACTGCAAGTATCGGTTTAGCAATTGGCATGGGATATTACTGCATTGCAATTGTCGGTGGAGCGTTTGTTTTGCTGGTGGTAGTCATTTTACGTAAAATTGTTAAAGTAAATACATATAAGCAGGTTGAATTAAAATATACTGATCGTCATACACTTGATCAAGTTTTACAGCCGTACTTTAAGTAGAATAAAATACAGGTAAAACATTTTAATTTTAAAGTTGATGCTAATAAGCAAACTGATGCGCAAAATGTGTATATCTGCGTTTGCAACCTTAAGTTTCCTAAAAATATGACTTATTTTAAGATGGCGCAGGATCTGGCGATGAATAATAATATTTTTGAAATCAGTCTTGTTACGTTGTGATTTGAAAGGGGATTTTTATGAATAAAGACAATCAAAATGATGTAGTGACGGGCGCATCCCAAACTATTGATGTTAATTCTGGTTCATCTTTGATGGAGCCTGATAAAAATAAGAGTGAAGAGACAGTGCAAGTCAAAAGTGAATGGCCTGGTCCTAAAGGAATGATTCCAGTAACTAGTGGCAAGGCTGATGACGCTAATGTTCATAATCGTGTCTTCTTAGATAACATTTTAGTGGAGATGCGCGTGATCGATGCGGTAGAACCAGATTTAACTACTACAATCTTAGGTAGAAAATATTCATCCCCATTAATGCCAGCCGCTGTATCTCACTTGAACAAAGTATTAAGTGATAAAACTAGAAAACCAATGCAGGAAAAGGCAATAGCTGCACGCAACATGGATTTACTGAATTGGATCGGTATGGAAACAAATGAAGAATATGGTGAGATTGTTGCTCAAGGCGGCGATACTATTCGAATCATTAAGCCATTTGCGGATCACAATAAGATCTTAGATGAAATTAAATTCGCCGAAGAAAAAGGTGCCGTTGCTGTTGGGATCGACATAGACCATATTGCAGGTAAGAATGGTAAATATGATGTAGTTGATGGTATTCCATTAGGTCCAATTACGATGGAAGATTTAAAGCATTATGCTGAAAGTACCAATTTACCATTTATTGCTAAAGGAGTGCTGTCAGTTTCGGATGCACTTAAGGCGCGTCAAGCTGGCTGCAAGGCGATTGTAGTATCTCATCACCATGGACGCGTACCATTTGGTATTCCGCCTTTATCAATCTTGCCCGAAATTAAGAAAGCGTTAGCTGGTAGCGGTATGGAGATTTATGCTGATGGGTCTTTAATGAGTGGATATGATGCATATAAGGCTTTAGCTTTGGGTGCAGATGCAGTTTTGATTGGTCGCGGAATTTTATCAGAATTATTGAAGAGTGGTACTAGGGCGACAGAAGATAATCTGAAAAAGATGAATGAAGAATTGGCTGAAATGATGATGTATACAGGAGTGAAGGATACAAATTCATTTGATGCTAGTGTGTTGCATTATGAATAATAGTAGGTAGATGAAAAGATTGATTATTATAAATCACATTATGTGATGCGAATAATCAATCTTTTTATTTTTCATAAATTAATAAAGCTGTTTTAACGATTAAATAACTATTTTAAGAATTATTAAGTATTTGTAATAAATTTAAGTGATAAAAATTAATATAGCTAAGAAGTAGTCGAATTAAAAAATAACAGAATTCAAATGCTTTGCTTGCTTAGAAAGAGGGTGCTAAGACAAAAGTGAGTAAAAACATAAAGAGTATCGAAAGAGTGAAAGAAATGTCTGAAAAAATTTATAGAGATTATTTTGAAGATAAGGAAGACTTTGACAAAAATCACTTTGACTATAAGAATTTGAAAATTCCTGAAGGAGTAGAAGCTCAGCCGTTAACTGTTCCACCAGTATTAAAGCCTGATAAGGAAACTGCTACTGATGTTTGGTTCACACTAGAATCAATTGTAGGTGAAAGTCAAATTTTACCTGGTGAGAAGACTAAGACTTGGGGCTATAATGCACCTTTATTAGGAAAGACGATGGTAGTTGAGAAAGGCAAACGTGTTCATGTAACTTTAAAAAATAGTTTGCCAGAATTAACTACTTATCATTGGCATGGTATAGAAGTTCCAGGGCCTATTACGGATGGTGGTTGTCATGCCCCAGTTTATCCCGGTGAAGAAAAGCAGATCGAATTTACAGTTAATCAACCAGCTGCTTTAACTTGGCTGCATGCTCATCCATGTCCATCAACGGCTGCCCAAGTTTAGATGGGTCTTGCGATGGGTGTAGTAGTAACTGATGAAAACGAAGCTAAGCTGCCAATTCCAAAAAAGTATGGTATTGATGAATTTCCGGTTATTTTACAAGATCGTACTTTCCATGAACATAACCAATTGGATTATCGGGCTGAGTACAATCAAATGGGGATTTTTGGCGATACTCCGATAATTAATGGAGTCGTTCGTCCTTACGTTGATGTTACTACGCAAAAGGTCAGATTGCTTTTCTTAGGTGGCTCTAACCGACGTGAATGGCGTTTGCACTTTGATGACGATTTAGTTATGACTCAAATTGCAGGAGATGATTCTTTCTTACCACATCCAATCAAGATGACGAAGTTGTTAGTAACACCAGGTGAGAGATTACAAGTTATAGTCGATTTTGGTCAATACCATGAGGGCGACGTAGTAAGTCTTTACACTGATGACTTCAAATTGATCGAATTCCGGATTCATAAATTTGAGGATGATAATTCAGAAATTCCTGCCACTTTGTTTACACCAGAAATTCCAGAAGTTGACCCAAGTTTGCCCGTTCGTAAGGTCACCATGGATGGCTGTGATAAGATGAATGGTAAACGTTTTGCTATGCAAAGAATCGATATGAAACAAAAAGTCGGTCAAGCTGAATATTGGGACGTTACTAATACTAATTCAAAAAAAGAAGGTATGATTCATCCATTCCATATTCACGGCACGCACTTTTTAGTAGTATCTAGTAATGGAAAAAAGCCATATCCAAATGAAGTTGGTGTTTACAAAGATACAGTTCCTGTTGCACCAGGAGAAACTGTGCGCTTATTGGTTAAATTCCCACTTGAGGGAGTCTTTATGTATCACTGCCATATCATTGAACATGAAGATGCCGGTATGATGGCACAAATCGAAATCTTTGATCCAGATCATCCTAAGAATTATAAGTTAATGGATATGAAGACTTTGACTAAGGCCTTTGCCGAAGAAAGAGGAGTGAAGCCAGAAGATGTTTGGATGCCAGGCATGGATACCGAAGGATGCGATATGAAGAAGGCTGATTTTGTTAGCGGTGCTAGTGAAGAAGCAGATCATGCAGATGCATCTACTGGTGCAAGTGAGCATTAAAAATAATGTTGTTATGAGTGAAGAATAAATAGTTTATAACTAAAAAACGTAGTCTTTGATAAGGCTACGGTTTTTGTTTACAATTTGATTTTTTCTTTTGGTAATTTAATTGTTAATTTCTCAAAAGAAAAAGGTTTAATCAACGAAATTTCATAAGCGTCAAGCGCTAAATCTTCTCCAGCAAAGCTGGGGTTATATAGCGGGTCGCCAACGATTGGTGTACCAAGGGATGCTAAATGCACACGGATTTGATGAGTACGACCAGTTTCCAAAGTTAGTTTGACTACCGCTGTATTATCATCATTTCTTTTTAACACTTGATAATGTGTTACGGCATGAAGTCCAGCAGGTGAGATCATTCTTTTTCGCTGATCATCAGGATCATGATCAATTGGCTGATTAATTGTACCTTGATCGTTTAATTTCTCTGCATGATCAACTTTAGCTAAATAATCACGATGAAAAGTTTTGGTGGTTAATTCACGATTTAAAATCGGCACTACTGCAGGATTTTTTGCAACAAGCAGTAAGCCGCCTGTAAGCATATCTAATCGATGAACAATGTAGGGATTTTGTCCTAAATAAGTGGCGCAATCATTTAAAGCTGTGTCAGTTTCATTTAAGTTGGGGTGAGTTTTTTGCCCCTTCTTTTTATTAATAATCAATAAATTATCGTCTTCGTAAATGATATCGGGTAACTTTCCACTAGTTGGATATTTTTGCTGGGTAGATTCAACTTGATCTAATGTGATGTCAATTTTATCGCCTGGCGAAATTTCCTGATTAAAATAGCGGTATTTGCCGTTAATTGTAATGTTTTGTTCAATGCGCAAGTAGTGACGCCATTTTCTCGGAATAAGCAATTTACGCAATACGTCATTGACGGGTAAGGGTTCGAGATTTTTAGGATAAAAAAGTGTAAAATGATAAACCATAAATATTTCCTAAGACTGTTGCCAGTCTAAACAAGTGTACTAGCAATGTGATACAATTTTCTTGTTTCTAAAAAGGAGCATTGTATTAATGAATAACGACCAACCAAAAAGAAGCGGTTTTAAAGATGTTTGGCATCGAATTGATCGCCGCTTCTTTATCGGACGCTGGATTATTTTAATCCTGCTCACTCTTATATTGATAACTTGTACATATTATACAATTAAAGTTAAGACTTCGAATATCTCAAATTTGAAGGCTTCACTTTCAACAACGACAACTATTTATGATTATAAAGGCAAAAAAGCTGGTTCTTTATATTCACAAAAAGGTACATTCGTTGAATATGATAAAATTTCTCCCAATATTCAAAATGCAGTAATTTCGACAGAAGATCGTACTTTCTGGAAAAATCCTGGTTTTAGTATTAAGGGAATGGCGCGTGCAGCAGTAAGTTTGGTTATTCACCACGGACAAGTAACTGGTGGTGGTTCGACTCTAACCCAGCAACTGGCTAAAAACTCGCTTTTGACCCAGCAGCAGACTTTTTCACGAAAATTAGAAGAATTATTCTTTGCGATTGAAATTAACCATGTTTATTCCAAAAAAGATATTCTAACGATGTATTTGAATAATGCATATTTTGGCAATGGTGTCTGGGGCGTGCAGGATGCCAGTCGCAGGTATTTTGGTAAAAATGCCAGTGATGTGACAGTAGGAGAAGCTGCTACATTAGCAGGAATTTTACGTAATCCAAGTTTTTATAATCCTGTTGATCATATGGCCAATGCTTTGGCGCGGCGTAATTTGATTTTAGGATTAATGGCTGATAATGGTAAGTTAACTGCTGCTCAAGCTAAAGCTTACTCTAAGCAAGGGTTAACTTTGCGGAATACCTTTAGAAATAAAGATGGCTATCGTTATCCATATTTCTTTGATGCTGTAGTAGATGAAGCTATTAGCAAATACGGCTTGACTGAAGAGCAAGTAATGAATAAGGGACTTAAGATTTACACTACTCTTAATCAAAATTATCAGGGAAGATTGCAAGATACCTTTAATGAAAGCTGGCTTTTCCCACAAAATGGTACTGATGGCACAGAATGTCAGGGTGCAAGTGTGGCAATGGATCCAGAAACAGGTGCTGTACGAGCTGTAATCGGTGGTCGCGGTAAACACGTTTTCCGTGGTTATAACCGTGCAATTCAAATGAAGCGTCAGCCTGGTTCATCAATTAAACCAATCGCTGTTTATGTACCGGCTCTTCAAGATGGTTATCATTATGATTCTGAGCTTTCTAACAAGTTGCAAAAGTTTGGTAAAAATGGTTATGAGCCGCATAATGTTGATAATGGCTATTCTGATAAGATTCCGATGTACCAAGCTTTAGCGGAAAGTAAAAACGTTCCTGCAGTATGGCTGCTTGATAAAATTGGTGTAAATAAGGGTGTACAATCTGTTCAGAATTTTGGTATAAAGGTACCTAAGTCAGATCGCAACCTAGCTTTGGCATTAGGTGGACTTTCTACAGGGGTTTCGCCTTTACAGATGGCTCGTGCATATTCTGCTTTTGCTAATAAAGGTAATTTACCTAATAATTCTTACTTTATTACTAAAATTACTGATGCAAGTGGCAATGTGTTAGTCGAAAATAATAATCCAGGTAATCATAGAATTATTTCTGAGAATACTGCTAAAGAAATGACGACGATGATGCTTGGCGTTTTCACTAATGGTACTGCTCAGACTGCTCAACCTAATGGATTCCGTGTTGCTGGTAAGACTGGTTCAACTGAAGTTCCTAACTCATATGGTTTTGGAACAAAGGATCAATGGATCGTCGGTTATACTCCTGATATCGTGTTAGCTACTTGGGTTGGTTTTGATCAAACAAGTAAGCAGCGTTATATGCAAGGAGTATCTGAAACAGGAATTACACGATTGTACAAAGCAGAAATGGAAGGGATCCTACCATATACTGCTCAAACGCAATTTACCGAAAAATCACCAGGTCAGCTTGTCAAAAACAATGGATCCAATTTTGATTGGACCAACGGTTTGGGACAAAAAATTCAAGATGGTATCGGATCTGCAGGACAGAAAATTAATGAATGGTATAATGATGTCAAAGGTTTATTTGGCCGATAAAATTTAGGAGGACCCATATGATTAATATTTATGATTCAGCTAATCAATTAGCACAAGATTTAACTAAGACTGACCAATACAAGGCTGTAGGTGACGCTGTTAAGGCTGTTCAAGCAGACAGTGAAAGTGCAGCAATGTTTAAGAAGATGGATGAACTTCAAGCTAAGATCATGCAAGCTCAACAAAGTGGTCAACCTTTATCTGATGAAGATCAAAAGGCTTACCAAGAATTGAATGCTCAAGTTCAAAAGAACGATAAGATCGTTGCTCTTCTTAAGAGTGAACAAGGTTTGTATGATTTGTTAGGTGAAATCCAAAAGGCTTACACTAAGCCAATTAATGATCTTTATGAAGGTCTTAGAAACTAGAATTTGCGATGAAATTTATTCATTTTGCAGATGCGCATTTAGATAGTCCATTTCGCGGGCTATCTTTTTTGCCATCTAAGGAATTTAATCAGATATATCAAGCAGCAGACCAATCATTAACACGGATTGTAGATTTGGCGTTGGCTGAAAAGGTCGACCTGGTTTTAATTGCAGGTGATACCTTTGATAGTGCTAAGCCATCTCCACGTTCGCAGTTGTTTTTTGCACAGCAGATTAAACGTTTAACAGATGCGCAGATCCAAGTAGTAATGATTTTTGGTAATCATGATCATATGCGACGTGAAGATTTATTGGTTAATCAGAGCCCATATTTTAAATTGCTTGGTGCAAATGAAGCAGTAGAAAAAGCAACATTTAAGACTAAAGATAATTTTAACTACGATGTTGTGGGCTTTTCATATTTAAATAATCATATTACAGAAGATAAAATTCCAGATTTTCCTGGAAAGGAACATAATTATACTTTTGGTTTAATGCACGCCCAAGAAAAAGAAGCTGATAGCCGTAAAAATGTTTATGCACCTTTTACGGTATCTGAGGTTCAAGCATTGAATTATGATTATTTTGCTTTAGGACATATTCATGCTCGGCGTAATTTGAGTGAAAAGCCATGGATTGTTTATTCAGGCAATATTCAAGGACGTCACATCAATGAAATGGGTGCTAAGGGATGCTACCTTGGCGTGATTGATGAGAATACTAAAAAAACAAGTATTGAATTTAAGACGACAGGCCCAATTTTATGGCAAGGAGTACAAGTTGAATTAGATACTCAAATTAGTAAAGCTGATTTACAAAATGAAATTATTGCAAGTCTAAATAATGCAAAACAAAAAACTTATTTCAGTTTAACTACTGCTGGCGCCCAATTTATGACTGATGAAGAACAAGAGTTAGTGCAAGACACGGATTTTTGGCAAAACATTTCACAGAATTTGCCGTTTGATTCGCAATTAGTAGATGTACGGTTGAAAATAAGTTCTAATTTGGAACTTAATGAAAATGATCAGCAAGCCTTTGAGCAAGCTAAGGCAGAAATATTTGAAAATGATGAGTTTGATAAGATTGTTAGCGATTGGAAGAAAAAGGATCCTATAGCAGCTCAATTAACGGAAGATCCCGCTTTTATTAAGGCTGTGAAGCAACTAACTGAGGTTAAGTTAATGGGTAAATTGAAAGGAATTACTGATGAGACTGAAACAAATTAAGATAGTCAACTTTGGCCAATTCTCTAATAAAAAATTTGATTTACCTGGTGACCAAATTAATATCTTTTTTGGTGCTAACGAAGCCGGCAAGAGTACAACTGTAGCTTTTATTAAGCAAATAATGTTTGGTTTTCATTTGCGTAGCAATGCTTCGCCATTTTTTGAAGACTATACGCCGCTAGCACATGTTAGTCCAATGGGCGGTAGCTTGATTTTTGAAAACGGTGATTCAGAATATGAGCTGGAACGTCTTTATGCCAAGGGTGATAAAACTAAAAAAGGAATTTTAACCGTTAAAAAAGACGGTCAAGTTGTCCCTGAAAGCTTGTTTTTTGACCAGATTCAAAATATTGATGGCTCTTTTTATGCTGATAGCTTTATTTTTAATCAGGAAATGTTGGGCCAAGTTACTAGTCTGAGTCAGGAAGATTTGCTGGAGCGTATTTATTATTTAGGTGCGGCTAATAGTGGTCAATTACTGAAATTACGTGATGATTTTGCCAAGGAAGCTGGCAAACTTTTTAAAAAGACTGGGAAAAAGCCAGAAGTTAACCGCCTATTAAAGCAAATAGAAACGGATCGTGACAAGTTAGTTCAAACTAAAGCGGAATTTAGTGATTATGAAGAGCTTGCTCAGGATCTGAAAGATCATCAAGATCGGTTGAAAAAGGCACAGCAGGCTTTAGCAAATATTCAAACTAAACAGGCAAGTTTGCATGATTTACAGAAAGAATTAAGCAACTATACAACTTTATTAGATTTACAAAAGCAGATAAAAGATATCAAATTTGATAGTGAAAACTACCAAAAAGCTCAAGATTTAATGGCTCAAGGGCGAAATTTACAAAAGATGATGCAATCTTTACAAGAGCGATTATCTGAGTTAACAGAAGAAGACTTAATTGATCTAAACGAATCTAAGAAAGTTGTTCAACAAAAGCCGCAGTTATTGCAATGGCAGGTTGAATATCGTAATTGTTTACAAAAAGCTGATCAGTTGAAGCAAGAAGAGCAGCAACTACTTGCTTTATCACCTGAAATTAATGAGCTGCGCGATTTAAATACAGAAGATATTAAGCAGCTAAAAGAAGATTTCTTAGCGTTGCCAGCAAAACAAAATGAAGAAGTTAATGAAATTAGCCCTAGTGATAAACTTTGGTATATTGTTGGTGCTGTACTAGTAGTTCTAGGTTTAATTTTATTAGGAACTGCTGGAGTGTTAGGGATTATTGCGTTAATAGCTGGTATTGGACTTGCAGGCTTTGGCTATGTCAAAAATACACAGGCAAGTAAACAAGCAGCGGATATTTTAGCAAAACAAAAGGCAGTTAAAAATCAAAGGCAAGCTTTTTATTCAAAATATAATTTGGATCCTGATATGTTGGATCTGAATAGTGTGTTGACTAATTTAAATCAATACAAGCTTAAAGAGAGTGCCGAAAAGACTAATGCGGAAGAATTAAATAAAATTAATCAGCAAGTTGCTCAATTAGCTGCCAATGTCCAGAATGTCTTAAGAGAGCCGATCGACGATGATTTTGATCAGGTTTTGAATGGATTAGATGAGATCGAAGAACAAATTAATAAACAACAAGAATTAACGCAGAAGAAGTCTAATTTAACTAGTTCACTGAATCAGGATAAGCAAGAGTTAAAAGAGCTTGGTTTAAAATTAAAGGCTGTGTTTGCGCAAGCTAATGTAGAAAATATGGCGGATTATGATGCAGCTTATCAAGAGTCTTTAGATCAAGCTAAAATTAAAGCTCAATATGATGCTCTTGAAAAAAGTTTGCATGATGATTTAGATGAATTAAAACAAGAAGCCAAAGAACCAGGCAAGGTTTTAGCACAACTTCAAAGTCTGGCTGCCCAATCTTCTGATGTAACTGAAGAAATTGATGAATTACAGCAGCAGGTGGCTAAATTGCAGGTTCAATTGGACAATTTGGCTGATTCTACTGCAGTTTTTGAGGCAAAGCAGGAGCTAGCCAATACCGAAACTAATTTCGTTAACAGCAGTCAAGAGTATCTGGCTAATTTGCTAGCTTCTAAGTGGATTAGCCGTTCACTCGATTTAGCTTCCAATGAGCGTTTCCCTAAGATGCTGAATGCCGCTAAGGAATATTTTGCTTTGCTTACTGGTGGTCGCTACGTAAATATCGTTTTAGATAAAAAGCTAACGGTTATGCGTAAAGATGGTAAGAAGCGTGAAGTGAAATACTTGTCTCGTGGGACAGCCGAACAGCTTTACTTTGCATTGAAATTAGCATTTATTGAACAAATCAAAGATAAGATTAATTTACCAATTTTAATTGATGATTCATTTGTTAATTTTGATGATCGTCGAATCAGCTATATTAAGAAATTACTTGAAAAGATTAGTGAAAATAATCAAGTATTGATTTTTACTGCTCAAGAAAAATTGGTTGATCAATTAGAAATTACGCCTTTAACTTTTACGAAAGGAACTCAAGATGCTTAAACGATTGTTAGATTATAACGATGGCGAAGAAATGGATATTGTGGTCTTAATTAAGAATTCACAATTGCGTAATAATAAGAAAAATAATCTTTATTTAGCTATGCAATTTGGCGATGGCTCAGGTGAAATCCGTGGCAATTATTGGGATGCTAATAATCAGGATGCAGCGACCTTTAGTACTGGTACGATCGTTGAGTTAAATGGTAAAAGAGAAGAGTACCAAGGGCGACCACAGATTCGAATTTATAGTTTGCGTGTTGTAGGTCCACAAGAAGGATATGAGCTTGATCAGTTTATTAAATCTGCTCCTGAACCAATTAATGAAATGGAGCAGGAGATTAACAATTTTGTGGCTCAGATTCAAAATAAGACTTGGAAGACAATCGTAGAATATTTGCTTAAAAAATGGGGTAAAAGATTCTATGATTATCCAGCGGGCAAAAGTAATCACCATGCGGTTCGAGGCGGATTAGCATTTCACACATTATCGATGTTAAAGGATGCTAAAGGTTTGGCTGATAATTATGAGCAAGTTAATCGGTCTTTGCTTTACGCAGGATGTATTTTACATGATATGGGCAAAGTTTTAGAGCTTACAGGACCTGCTGCAACACAGTACACGGCTGAAGGAAATCTAGTTGGTCATTTAGTATTAATAGATGAACAAATTATGCTTGCAGCTAATGAATTAAACTTTGATCTTGAATCAGAAGATTTGCTTTTGCTTAGACATATGGTCTTATCGCATCATGGTAAATTTGAATATGGGTCACCTAAGTTGCCAGCCTTGCTTGAAGCTGAATTGCTTCACCGCATTGATGATTTAGATGCGACTGTGTATGCTGTAACGAATGCTTTGCAGCATACGCCTAAGGGGCAGTTTACAGAACCATTGCTTAGCCAAGATGGTAAGAGGTATTATCACCCTAAGCATGATCCAGCACTGGAAAAGGCACGACATTTAGAATAGAGAAAAGCAGTACAAATTATCGTTTGTACTGCTTTTTTAGTAATTATTTTTTGTGAATTATATTTATAAAATTACGCCATTTACTACCTTTAACCTGATAACTTTGGACGGGTTGAGTAACTTCTACGCAGCCTAAATATTTACCATTATCATCATGAAGGCTATAAAAAGAAATATTTAATGGCTGTCCGTTTTTGTGAATATTGATTGAAATTGAATTACGCTCACCTTCGTGCATTTGTTTTAAAACTGCTTTAACTCGTCCTTGTGAGTGACCGGGATGCACTTCGAAGACAGTTTTACCAATATCTTTCTCGGTTCTAGGAAAGATGCGATGCTCATTCATTGATGACCATACGACGATATCATTTTCATCAAGAACATCAAATTCTTGTGGAATGGTAGTAAAAATTGCGTTTAATTCGGAAAGTGATAAGTGACCACCTTTTAACTTGATTTCATTCATAATTAAAGCTTCTTTCTATACTTTAATTGTAGCATTAAAGCGGTTACTTACTCTGTTATTAAAAGGATAGATAATTAAGAGTAAAGAAAAAATCCGACTCTCAAGCGAGAATTGGATTTTTTAATTTAGTAAAATTTATTACTTAGTAGCACCAGTTGAAACGTAAGCTGATAATACATCCTTCAAGTCGTTATCCTTGATAGAAACGTCTGCCTTCTTCAATACAGTAGCAATAACGTCCTTCATAACAGCTTGATCTTGAGCCATTGATGCGTAAATTTCATCATCGATAGCCTTCTTGTGATCAGCAAACTTACCCTTAGCTGGGTGACTAATCATCTTGATTACGTGGTAACCAGATTGTGACTTAACTGGACTTTCAGTAACTTCACCAGTCTTAAGCTTGAATGCGGCAGTCTTGAATGCACTGTCTAAAGTGTTATCAGTTGAATCAAATGCAGGAAGCTTACCGGCTTTATTCTTAGTAGCAGTATCAAGTGAGTACTTCTTAGCTAAACTCTTGAAGCTCTTACCATCCTTCAATTGCTTGATAATGTCTTCAGCAGTTGACTTCTTAGCAACTAAAATGTGTTGAACAGTTACCTTAGGTTGGTAATTCTTCCAAGCTTCTTGTTCTTGCTTTTTAGAAATCTTCTTAATGTGCTTCAAAGCTGCTTCAGAAAGCAAGTTAGTCTTCAAGTTTTGCTTAAATGTTGAAGCGGTCATACCATTTTGTTGTAAAACAGCACTAAATTGTGAACCGTATTGCTTCTTGTAGTTGTTGTATTGCTTGTCAACTTTCTTTGATGAAACGTATTTGCCGTATTGTTGTTCCAAAGCACGGTTAATAATCATGTTAGCCAAAGCTGACTTACCAGCTTGAGACTTCTTCATTTCATCGTAGTATTGTTGTTGAGTGATCTTACCACCCTTGTATGAAGCAACAGTAGCATTGTTGCCGCTATTTGAGCAGGCAGCAGTAGATAAAGCAACACCAGCTACAGCAACAACTGCAGCAACTTTTTTCATATAACTCTTCATATAAATAAATCTCCACATCCTTAATTAAGTAACTGTCAACTAATATACCATAAAATTAGTTGTTTCGTTTTCAAATAAGCAATATTCATAAAAAAATCAAATTTTCTTTAATATTTCTTATTTAACGATATTATTTTCACCAAAATCTTGATTTAATTGATCACTTTTTTGTTTGATTTTATCAACAGTTGGCTCAATATGTCTTGAATATTTTTCAATATTATCACTGATATCACTAATAGTTCGTTCAGCTTGAGGCATTTGATCATTTAAATCTTGACTAGCTTTTTTGGCTTTTTGTAAAGCTTGATTAAAGCGGCTAGTTTCATGCTTAAATGCATCAAATTCATTTTTGAGTGGTTTGCCGGGACGATTGCCTTCGCTATCTTTCATGCAAGAAAAAACGGTTCCAGCTGCTGCACCAAAAATAGTACCTAAAAGAAAAT
This sequence comes from Lactobacillus sp. UMNPBX6, assembly GCF_002553975.1. Taxonomy (NCBI): domain Bacteria; kingdom Bacillati; phylum Bacillota; class Bacilli; order Lactobacillales; family Lactobacillaceae; genus Lactobacillus; species Lactobacillus sp. UMNPBX6. The sequence continues at coordinate 8,867 of NZ_PCZD01000009.1, read as the reverse complement.
GTTTCATTATTTCTCCTTAAAATTGAGCTTTAATCTTATCAGCTACTTCATTGTATTTTGCTTCATCGTATTGATCGGCGTTGTTACGAGTCATGAGCTTCAAGCCATCGCCTTCAAAACGAGGAATGAAGTGAATATGTGAGTGCATTACTACTTGGTTAGCTGACTTACCGTTGTTAGTGGTAATGTTCATACCAGTAACGTTAGGAAATGCCTTTTTGATTGCATTAGCAATTTCAGGAATGTATTGCAAATATCTTTGGGCATCTTCCTTAGTGTAGTCAAATAAGTTAGTGATGTGCTTCTTAGGGATCATCAAAGTGTGGCCTGGGTTAACTTGAGAAATGTCTAAGAAAGCTTTAACGTCGTCGTTTTCAAAGACAGTGTAACTTGGAACTTCACCGCGGATAATTTTGCAGAATAAACAATCGTCAACTAAATTTTTATTTTCCATATAATTACCTCTTATTTGTTAGACTTTAGTTTCTACTAATATCCATGATATTATAAAACATGATAGTTTACTAAGGAAAGAAACGAAGAAATGACATTAAAAATTGAACACTTAACTGGGGGCTATACTGGTGTCCCAGTTATTAAAGATATTAATTTGGAGATTAAGCCAGGAGAAGCACTGGGCTTAATTGGTTTAAACGGTGCGGGTAAGTCGACTACGATTAAGCACATTTTAGGTTTGCTTAGACCACAGAAGGGTAAGATTTTACTCAATGACGTGAATTTGACGATGCAACCAACCAAATTTAAGCGGCAAGTTGCTTATATTCCTGAAACACCGGTTTTGTATCCAGAATTAACGTTAAAGGAACATTTGGAATTAACCATGCTTAGTTATGGCCTTGATGCAAGTAAGTCATGGGATCGAGCACATGAATTGCTTAAAATGTTTAGATTAGATGATAAGCTTGATTGGTTACCAATTCACTTCTCTAAAGGGATGCGACAAAAGGTAATGATCGTGTCAGCCTTTTTAGCAGATACAAGCTTGCTCGTTATTGATGAACCATTTACTGGGCTTGATCCACTTGCGGTAGCCAATTTGATAGATTTAATTAAGCAGTCAATTGCTAACGGCAAGATGGTGCTGATGACTACTCACGTATTAGCTGATGCGCAACAAGCAATTTCTAATTATGCTGTTTTAAATCGCGGAACAATTGAAGTGATTGGCAATTTGCAAGAAATTCGTCAGCACTATGGTTTAAGGCCTGATGATCCATTTGATAAACTCTATTTAGCTTTGAATAGAGAGGATAATGGCAATGCGTGATTTAGCGAAAAAAAGGTTAAACGAAAACCTTAAGCAATCAGTTAAGTATTTAACACTGGTTTTCAATGACTTCTTTATTTTGGCTTTGATCTTTTTATTCGGGGCTTTGATGTTCTGGTATGCACAAGCCATGAAAGTGATCCCCAATAACTTATGGTTTTACAAGCCATTAGTGGGCTTTTTATTGTGGCTACCGCTATTAACGGGGCATTTGGTTACTTTGTTAAAAGATGCTGATATGCAGTTTTTGTTCACTCAAGATGAGCAGATGGATGAATATCTCAAACCAATGATCAAGTATAGCTTGGTTTTGCCAACAATCTTGATTGTACTCTTAGGGGGAATTTTATTTCCATTTGCTACGATTAAGGCAGGAATTCCAGTCTGGTCATATGCTTTAATTTTAATTGGGACGATTCTCTTAAAGGCAGTCATGATATTAATTGAAAAAGAGAATTTGTATTTTTACTACAATTTTCCTAATTGGGTTAGCTTATTAATTACCTTGGTGGTTTTATTAATTGGTAGCCTTGGTTCTTATGTATATCCGATTGAAGTCATTGTTTTAATGATGATGGGTCACTTAGGTACAAAAAAAGATAAGGGAGTTTTTAACTGGCGCTATGCCGTTGAAAGTGAAAAGGCAAGAAAAGACCGCGTTTACAGTATCTTTAGCATGTTCACCGATGTTGAAGAAAAACAAGTTACGATTAAACGTAGAAAATATCTTGATTTTCTTTTACCTAAGGCAATTGCTAAAGAAAATCCTAACTTATTCTTGTACCGGAGATCACTGCTTAGAAATCCAGAATACTTGAATTTATTAGTTAGAATGATAGTTTTTGCCATTTTGATTTCCTGGCTAGTACAAGATTGGCGCTGGGCACTTGGTTTGTCCTGCTTAGTTATTTTCTTGACCGTTTACCAATTATTGCCAATGGCAACCGAATTTGATTCAAACATCATGTATCGTGTTTATCCCATTGTGCGTGATAATCGCGGGAAAGACTTAGTCAAAGTCTTAAACTTAGGACTTTTGATTCAATGGTTATTAGTCAGCGTATTCTGGTTGATATTATTGCCAAATGATTCTCATCTTTGGATTAGTATTGTGGTATTGTTTGTCTTCACGATGATTATCAATTATGGTTATTTGCCAGTTAGAGTTAAACAACAAAAAATAAAGAGATAGGAATTGAAAGAATGAGATTAAGAAATAAACCTTGGGCTGTAAAGCTCGTTAATGAACATCCTGAAAGTGTTTTGCAAAATCCTGACCCTGACAAGAAGATTGATTGGGCAGCACGTTTTGGTAATGACAATCCGATTGAAATTGAAGTAGGTTCTGGTAAAGGAAATTTTATTACTACATTAGCTGAAAATAATCCCGATAAAAATTATGTAGCACTTGAACTTCAAACTACTGCAGCTGGGATTATTTTGAGAACTAAGCTTGAAAAGGGTCTAGATAACTTACAAATTTTGCGTGGGGATGCGGCTGATATTAACTGTTTCTTCCCTGAAAACAGCACAAATGTCATTTACTTAAACTTTAGTGATCCATGGCCAAAGACCCGCCACGAGAAGCGTAGATTGACTTATAAGAGCTTTTTAGCTAAATATCAACAAGTCTTAACTAATGACGGTCATATCGAATTTAAGACAGATAATTCTGGTTTGTTTGCTTATTCTGTGCAAAGTATGAATAATTTTGGGATGCACTTTGATTTCGTTTCAGTAGACTTACATCACGAAAAGCCTGAAATCGTGGAGAAGAATATTGAAACTGAATACGAGCATAAATTTGCTGCTAAAGGCAATCCAATTTATGCATTGCATGCAAGTTTTGAAGCATAGCACTTGTAAAATGAATTTTTAATCATTAAAATACTTATAAATAGTAAGCTGATAATGAGGGATAAAATTATGGAAAAGATTAAAGAATTAACAGAAGATCAATTAACAGAAATCACGAAGTCAGGCCGCGTTGTATTGGAATTTTCTGCAAACTGGTGCCCTGATTGCCGTTTCTTAGATCCATTCTTGCCAGAAATTGAAAAAGATTTCTCAGATGCTAAGTTTTACCAAATTGACCGTGATGGCTCAATGGATGTTGCAAAAAAATTAATGATTATGGGAATTCCTTCATTTGTTGTCTACCAAGATGGCAAAGAAATTGGTAGACTAGTAAATAAGGACCGTAAAACTAAAGATGAAGTAGAAAACTTTTTACGATCACTTGATTAAAAGGAGAAAATAGAGAAGCATGATTACTAGTACTAATAAAGAAGCTTATCCTAATACTTTGATCGTGATTATGGGTCATGATGAAGGCCGTAGTTCATTTGAAGAAAAAGAAGATGTTACTCGCGTAACTAACGATGAAGGCAAGACTATTGGTTTTAACTTTTTCAATGTTGATAAGTTAATCGACTTTGACAAGTTGCCAAATGGTCCAGTTAAGCTTTCAGATGATGAACTTGCAGCATTAAATAAGAAGCTTGCTGAAGTTGGTTTTGATGATAAGTTAGCTTATGGCAAGCCAACTCTTGTTTACGGCTACGTTAAGACCTGTGAAAAGCACCCAGATTCAGATCACCTTCACGTAACTACTGTTGAAGTAGGTGACGGTGAAGAACACCAAATCGTTTGTGGTGCTCCTAACATTGCACAAGGCCAAAAGGTTGTTGTTGCTCTTCCAGGTACTTTAATGCCAAATGGTGAACAAATTTGGCCAGGCGCTCTTCGCGGTGTTGATTCATATGGTATGATTTGTTCAGCTCGTGAATTAGGACTTCCACACGCACCACAAAAGCGTGGTATTATGGTTGTTCCTGACAACTTTGAAGTTGGTGCAGAATTTGAACCAACTAAGTGCGACGAATTGATCGCTAGTGGTGAAATTACCTTATAATTTGAATTTAGTATATAAAAAAGATTGCAACACCTGAATGGTTTTGCAATCTTTTTTTGATTTAATTTTGTATAATATATACTCAAAGGATATGATTTTATGTCAGATACTGAACAAATTATTCGCTCAATTAATGCCGTTAGTCTAATTGATGTTGAGCAACATTGTAATGATGCAAAAGATCAAAATGAATGGACATTATGGAATAGTATTTATAATTATATTCTGGCACAAAAACAGCAAAAACTTATTAGTCAAGGTGGACCGTATTAATGCCTATTTTGTATATTTTTGCTGGTGTGAATGGAGCGGGAAAATCCACATTAACTCAAAGTTAGTTTAATAAAGTCATACCATATGAAATAAATGCAGATGAAATAAGTCGTCGAAATGGTAGGGATTGGCAAGATAATTCTAAAAATTTAGCGGCAATGCGAATTGCCGCAAATGAATTAAAAGAACATATTAAACATCATGTAGGTTTATCATCAGCCGAACTGGCAATTGAGCGTGTTAAAATTCGAGTAGCAAACGGTGGTCACGGTGTTAGAAAAAATATGATAGATCCTTAAATACATTATACGAATTGATAAGAAAGTTTGATTCTGTAAGTATCTATGACAATTCAGGTGACTCATTAATTAGAACTTATCAGCGGATTGATAATAAGCATTTTATGACTTCTGAACTACCTAATTGGTCAAGAAAAATAATAGCACATGATAATTAATAAAAATATAAAGTAAAAAGTTGATAAACTAGTTTTGAAGCTAATTTATCAACTTTTTTGTTAGCTTAACCACCATTTGCCGTCTGGAGCTAGAGTGTACAAGCCAAGTTCTTTTGAAATCAATTTATTGTTTAAATTTTTGCTACAGGTGTAGTAAACGTATTTAACAAAATCACCATTGTCATTGTATTGCTCTTCATAATCACTGAAATACATTTGATGATTCTTCATAAATAGAGGCAGTTTACTTTCAGTACAAGTTAGGGTGAATTTTTCAGGGAAAACACCTTTGACTACGGATTTTTCTGTTTCTGAGTTCTGATCAGTATTGCTGATTAATTGTACTTGATTATCAGAACGTATTAGATATAGATCATTTAAATTTACCGCATTTAATGAGCAGGTAAAAATAATTTCTGCTTCTTGTTCAGGATAGTATTTAAAAATATGTAATTCGTTTGCTTCAATGTTTACTTGAGTAAAATAGAAAAATCCATCATTGAAAATTGCTTCACCGTAACAAATATTAGGCTTAGCTGAAAATGGTGAAAGAATTTTGCCAGTCTTTTGATCAAAAAAGATCAGACGATTACCAGGATAGATTCTATTTTTCCAATAACTCTTACGTAGATCTTCAAAATTAGTATAATCAGAAATTGTTACCCAATACCGATCTTGACCATTTAACGGGTGCTGTTCTCCCCAATAAGGCAAGATGAAACTATCATTAACTTTTTGCCATAGACCATTAGATAGCAAGATGATATTTCCTTGCATGTTGTTGAGAACATGATCATTAAAATCTTTGATGATTATCCGATCAGGAATGTGTTCGTATTCGTTATCTGAATAAAAGTCACTATTTTGTTCAAAGTAAAGCTTGTTATCATCGATGAAAAGCAGGCTTTGATCGGGTTCATTAACTACGGAAAATTTTTGCGGATAGTAGAAGTCAATGGCATCATTAAAAGAAGCAATCCAGACATGTGCTCGATCATTAACTAGCGATAAATTAAGAGTATGTAAACCAGTAAGTGGCATTTGATGAATAATTTCAGGTTTTTGACTAGGAAGATATTTGAATAAGGTTAGTTGATCTTGATCAAGTTGGGCATGTAAAAAATAGAAATAACCATTTTGGTAGATAACGCTAAAGAAGAATTGGTTTTCTTTACGTGACATCGGTTCAAATTTTTGTCCAGTTTGAAAATTGAAGAAGACCAATTGATTACCTGGAAAAGGATTATCTTGCCAGTATTTGTCAGTAGTTAAATCATAAATATCGATTGTGCTATCTTGGCAGTCAACGCCGTAGCGTGATTGACCTTGGACGATTGTTAAGTCATTGCCAGTTACGGGAGAAAATTTATCAAATTTCATATTGGGTACCTTTCTGTAATTTTTCAAAATTATATCATACAAAAATGGTAAAATAGTTAACGAATAAAAACGTTAAAAATTCGAGGGTAAATAAATGTTAGACAAGAATAAGCAAATTTGGTTCATTGGTATTAAGGGTACAGGTATGGCATCCCTTGCCTTGCTTTTACATGACTTAGGCTACAACGTAGCAGGTAGTGATATCGAAAAATATACTTTCACTCAAGTGCCACTTGAAAAAGTAGGAATTGATGTTAAGAACTTTGATCCAAGCAACATCAAGAGTAACGATGAACAAGTAATCGTTAAGGGTAACGCCTTCAAGGAAGATAACCCAGAAGTTAAGGCATGTCTTGATAAAGGCGTTAAGTGGCAAAGCTACCCAGATACTGTTGAAGAAATCGTGCAAATGCACACTTCAATCGGTATTTCAGGTACTCACGGCAAGACTTCAACCACTAGTCTTTTGTCACACGTTTTAGGTGAAGTTGCACCAACTACTTACTTAATTGGTGACGGTCGTGGTAAGGGTGTTCCAGACTCACGCTTCTTCGTTTACGAAGCTGATGAATACCGTCGTCACTTCTTGGCATATCACCCAGATTACCAAATTATGACTAATATCGACTTTGATCACCCAGATTACTTCAAGGATCAAGCTGATTACACTAGTGCATTCCAATCAGCTGCTGATCAAACTAAGAAGGCACTCTTTGTTTGGGGCGATGACAAGCGTCTTCAAAGCCTTAAGACTGATATTCCTAAGTATACTTATGGCTTTAAAGATACTGATGACTTCCAAGCCGTTGACATTAAGAAGTCAACTACTGGTTCTAAGTTCCATGTTTTAGCACATGGCAAGGATCTTGGCGAATTTGAAATTCACTTGTTTGGTGACCACAGCATTTTGAACTCAACTGCTGTTATTGCGGTTGCCTACACTGAAAAGGTACCAATGGATGACATTCGTGATGGTCTTCTTACCTTTAAGGGTGCTAAGCGTAGATTTAGTGAAAAAGACTTTGGCGACATTGCAGTTATTGATGACTATGCTCACCACCCAACTGAAATGCGTGCAACTATCCAAGCTGCCCGTCAAAAGTTCCCAGACAAGAAGTTGGTTGTCGTCTTCCAACCACACACTTTCTCAAGAACTAAGAAGTATCAAAAAGACTTCGAAGAAATTTTACGTGGCGTAGACAAGGCTTATGTAACTCCAATTTATGCTTCAGCTCGTGAAGCTAATGGTGATATTTCAAGCGAAGACTTAGTTAAAAATATTCCAGGTTCTGAAGTAATTGATTTGGATAATATTGCTGATTTAACTAAGAATAAGAATTCTGTCATCGTATTTATGGGTGCCGGCGATATTCCTAAGTATGAAGACGCTTTTGAAAAATTGCTTTAATTGAAAGATAAGCATGAAAAAAACTGTTCTCAATAAGAGAGCAGTTTTTATTTTGGCTAATCTTTGATTTTATCCTTGAGATCCAGGCTCTTTTCATAAATAAAGTAACCGATGATGCAGGTGATGATATCACTGGCTGCTTGAGCCCAAACGATACCGTGGTAGCCAAATGTGACTTTTAGAATTTCTAATGCGATAAAGTAGACAACGCCTTGACGAGTAATTGCCATGATGAAGGCAGCCCAAGCATTACCTACTGATTGGAAGACGGTAGTGTAAACTAAAATGATACCAACGATTGGTGTAGTAATGATGGTCGCAATTAACATGTAACTGCCGGCATTAACGATATCTGGTTGATTCATAAATAAAGCAGTAACTGGACGAGCAAAGAGGAACAACAGTCCACCTGAAACTACAGCGTAGACAACTTGTACAAGAATATCAAAGTTTAGAATTTTCTTTAATCGTTTCCAGTTTTTAGCACCATAGTTGTAACCAATTAAAGGTTGTGAACCAAAGGCAAAACCAACGATTACCAAGATAACGATACTGTAAATCTTTTGGGTGATTCCCATTGCGGCAACTTTGTTTGCACCGTATAGAGCTAAAGATGAGTTAAGAAGTGCCATGCCAAAGCTTTGAGCGAAGTTGGTGATTGAACCGGGGATGCCGATTGCTACGATATCTTTGATTGTTTTGCCGCTAATTTTGCTATATTTTAGCTTTAATTTGATGTAGTCAGTTTTGTATAAAACGTAGTAAATGAGAATAGCATCAGTGACTAGATAACCTGTAACGTTGGCAATCCCAACACCGATTGCACCCATTTTGAAAACAAACAAGAAAATAGGATCAAGGATGATAGCTAAAATGGTTCCCGTCATTGTAGCAACCATTGCTTGGGTAGCTAAACCTTCTGTTCTGATTAAGTTCTGCGGAATGATTGAGAAGATAATTGGCGCAGCGCCAATTGATATAGTAAGAAATAATTAACTAAATTAGATCATATTATTAGTCTTGATGTAATAATATGATCTTTTTATTTTCTTTTCGCCTATTTATTGAATACATATGATATAATATTAGTTAAGTCATGTGGTGATAAGTCAATGTAAATTGTAAATTTTATTTTTAATTAGTTTGT
>NZ_PCZD01000099.1:0-2677 GCF_002553975.1 Lactobacillus sp. UMNPBX6 | reverse complement strand
GGAACCGTACGTCCGGTGCAATGAGAGGGGCGAGAATTAAACTCCCTCTACTCTATTAATTTTTGGCTTTAATTTCAGCTAATAATTCGCCTTCAACGAAGGCTAAGATGAAGCTGGCGGTTAAAAAGTCCATGACATTGCCTGACGAAAATGCCGCAAACAGCATAAAAGCGATTGAAAGCAGCATGGAACTAATCAGGTAGGTGCGTTTTCTTCTATTCATTAGCCATTTAACAAAAGCGTACAGCATGATTGCTACGTACGGGCCAACAAATAGCAACATCCCGATCCAACCTAATGAATAGATCTGACTGGTGAAGTCTCGCTCTAGGTTAAAAATGTTGGTCTCACGGGTATATGAGATACCTAAGAACTTGTCCAACTTATTATTGTTAGTCTTAACTACTTGATCTAGCATAGCCCTTTCAACGTGACGGTTTTGCATCCGCGCAGTTCCCGGCTCGTTCATGATCTTAAGCCAAAATTCTGGATCATATTTGTAAGGGTAGCTCTTAGTGACAAACTTTTTGTTTAGGGCATAATCTTGATAATGCTCTTCGATAAATTCGATTAAAAATTGCTTCCGTTTTTCGCCGCTTGGATATTTTTTAAGACCAGCGGCTAATTCTTTCTTAGCAACAGTTAAGCTGTTATCAGATTGTTGCGCTAAAAACTTTTCATAATTGTAACGCTGGATTGCTGGACCGAAGGGGATAATCGCCATCGCACCAATTTCGATTATCAGCGCTACTAAAATTGCCTTGCCGTTCTTGATGACATCTTTGACAATGAACAAATGGAAAAAGTAGAGCAAAATACCGATGATAATGCCACCAATTAAGCCGATTAGCGCGACTTTAGTTCCAAGTTCGATCATTGCGAGGGCCTGCACGACATTTAAAGTAACGGTTTTCCAATTAAAATGACTGAACATGAAGTAGAGCATCAGGGGCACTAGCATGAATAGTACGGCCGAGACCATGTTGGCAAAGTTGAAGAAGCCTTTAGAAGCCATGTGGGAATAGCCGATGTTAGGATTGAAGAACCATTCAAAAATATTGGCACTGATCGGGCCGGTTTCGTAACTTCTAAGTGAAATCACGAAAAGGTTGCTGATCGCGATGGTGAATGAAAATAGTCCGCTGATTCCTTCAATTACATGTCTGAATTGATCGTGGGTGAAATCTAACGCGGTAGTGAAGAAAATTACCAGAAGTGGTAAAAGCATTCTAATAAGGTAAAAGATTTCACTGACAGTCGAATAGTTGTAATCATTTGAATTAATACTATTAAAATGTTTCACGTGTAACAAGTGTAGAGCCGAGTAAATTACTAGCAAGGCTAAATAAAACAGTAGCCATTTGTTTTTACCCAATTTTTGCCAATTCTGTTTTTGACTAAAGAACATGCAAAAGATAACAAAAACAGCCAAAATTCTAATGATTGTAGGCAAAGTAAACGGCAAGACGTCAGCCAATTTGCCATGATAAAACCAATAAAGGTCCAAAAACGGCTGAATAAGGATGAACCAGAATAAAACGGTTCGAGTTTTCTCTTTCATAAAAAATCTCCCTAAATAGATCGATATTGTATTAATTTTAGGCAAAAAAAGATCCTGCGTAAATATTACCCAGGATCTTTTTGAATTTTGTTTTACTTTTTGCTGTCTTTGTTAGCCTTTTTAGTTTTAGCAATCTTTTCAACTTTAACTTCGTTAGTTGAAGCAATCTTACTATTTTTAGCGGCACGAGCAGCCTTTAAGTTTTTGAAGTTGACCACAATCTTGTTGTTCAAGTCACTAATTGCAGTGGCATCAACTGGATCGTATGAAGTGATAGCTAAGAGAGCAGAATTTTCATAAATTTTTTCTACCTTACCTTGGAATGGCTTCTTAAGTTCTTCTTCTGACTTGGCACCAACGATTGCGCCAACTTTTACATCTGCTTTTTTCATGGAGTTATCTCCTCTCTTGATAAAAAATCTTGGTCTTTTGTAACATTGGAATGTTAATATAGATGAGCAACATTTTCAAGTGGGGGACTTTCTTTTGAAGAAAATAATTTTGATCGCGGGCCCGAGCGGCGCCGGAAAGACAACGATTTCTGATTATTTAAATGAAAAATATGGCATACCACGTGTTTTGACACACACGACGCGTCCAATGAGACCAGGGGAAAAGCAGAATGTCTCCTATCATTTTGAAACGGATGAAAGCTTCAAGACGTTGCACTTTTTTGAGCACGTCAGATATGGCTCTTATCAATATGGGTCAAGTCGTGAAGCCTTAAACCTTGCTTGGAAAAAGAGCGATCTCGTTTCTTTAATTGTCGATATTAAAGGTGTTTATACTTATTTGAAACAATTAGGCAATAAAGTTTATTTTCTTTATGTCACAACTTCGACTAAAGAAGAATTAAAAGAGCGGCTTTTAAAGCGAGGAGATGATCCCGAAAAGATCAAAGAACGACTCAGCGGCAGTGAATTAAATCTGTTGCCGGAAGACTTGAAAGATTACGCACACATATTAGTTAATGATAATCTATCAGAAACCAAGAGTAAGCTAGATTCAATCACAGCAAGGCTTGAAAAGTGATTTGAAAGCCCTTAATTTTACAAGATTTTTTTAATGAAAAACGCCCGAAAATCCCCGTATTTTAATGCGGGGATGGATAGGGCC
>NZ_PCZD01000098.1:0-2731 GCF_002553975.1 Lactobacillus sp. UMNPBX6 | reverse complement strand
TCTAATCTATCAAGCAGCTTGATTAAAAGTGTTCAATTTATTATTGCAATTTACGTAAGCTTTTTTCTTATTAATCAAACAATAAACGAAAGAAACAATCGCTTCAGCTAGCATTGTTCCTGCCATCCAGTCCATTGCCGGCATCATTTTTCCGCTAAAGGTAAAATACGCGGTAATTAAGTAACAAATTAACCACAAAATCTTCAAAAAAATACTTTGCATTAAATTCACCTTAAGCTTTTTCTATCTTACCTGCAGCAATTGACAAAGTTGTATGCGCATCATAGCTCATTACGCAACCACCAACGGTGTCAGGCAATTCAAGATCCTTTGGTACACCATGTACATAAACTACACGTTTATCTAATTGAAGATCTTCAGTGCCAAAGGCATCCTTGAACTTAGCTTGTAATTTTTCCAATGGAATATCAATTTCGTATTCGTAATGACCGTTTTCGTCTGCAACAGGATAACCATCGTGAGGGATGTTCATGTCTTGTGGCGCATCATCTAATGGCACCATGGTTGTACCTGATACTTCTTCAGTTTCTGGTAAATCAATGAAACCATCATGATTTTTATCCTGAGCCATAGTTGGAACATGAGCTTCCTTACCATCAGGAAAGCCGTGGAAGTGTTCCCAGTGTTCAATATTCTTAGGAGTATCGAACATTTCTACTTTGACATGAAGCTTGTCGCCATCTTCAGTAAATTCAGCGGTGCCATGAGCTTCGCAACCGATCTTATCTGCATTTAATGGGGTAATGTGTGCAATATATTTTTTCATCTTAATAATTCCTCTCTATACTATGATGTTTTAAAATTCATCATACAATCTTTGAGTAATAATTTGTTGTCTCAACACTTATCGTAATTAATTATAATTAAGAAGCTATTATGATAAAATTGATTTAAATCAAGAATTTTAGAAAAAATGATTTTTATGACAAAATATTCACCAATTGCTTGCTTAAGCAAAGCAGCCCTTTTTACTGATTTACCAATTGAATTAAAAGAAAAACTAGTAACCGTCTCCGAACACCAACAAAAATTTCCTAAAGGAAGTATCATTAGGCAACCTGACGACGGCAAAGATGGCATGATTGTCATCGATCAGGGAAAAGCAAAAGTCTACAATCTATCAAAAGATGGTAAAGAAGTTGTGCTAGGTATACTCCAAAAAGGTGATATCGAAGGCCAGCAACATTTATTCAAACAAAGCGAAAGTGAAAATTTTGTTGAAGCTGTGGAGGACACCTGGGTATGCTCAATTAATCGTGCTGATTTTCAAAACCTTTTGCAAAAAACACCGGATTTATCATTGAAGCTTTTAAATAATTTCGGTGAAAAATTAGTGGCAATTGAACACAATTCAGTGCTTAGAAATACTTTAGATGCCAAAGAACGGATATTGGCTTACCTAAATGACTTGGCCAATGAACAAGGTAAAAATGAAGTCAAATTAGAACTGAAGAAAAAGGACTTAGCCAGCTATTTGGGAATTACGCCGGAGACATTTAGCCGTAAGTTAAAAGAACTAGAAAAAGATGGCAAAATTGAAGTGCATGGACGCTGGATTAAGATGGAAAGATGAATTATGTAAAAAATAAAGCCCAGCAGATGCTGAGCTTATTTATTTTATTGCAAACCAAAAATTAATAGATTAGTTCCACCCACGTTCATTGAACCATCTTTTTTTAATTGTTTCAATGAACGTAAAACAAACTTTCTTTGATTACCATGCAACCTCTTAGCAGCCTTCATAGCAGCATTAAAGTCACGCTTGTTGTTTGCTTTCTTAAGACTAGTATTCAATCTATTAGCAATTCTCATAAGTGGCTTTTTCACATTCTTCATTGCAATACTATTTAAGTAATAGTATTGCAAACCAGATTGAGTAGTCCAACTAGAATATTTCTTATCATTAGAAGCAACCAAATATACTGGTGCACCAGCACCGCGGCCCTTAACGTTAAGAACTTTTTCTATTTTAAACTTAACTTTTTGAACCTTAAATTCACACTATTTTGACATCATATTTACAAAAAAATAAAGCTTAACAAAGGTTGAGCCATGCTTTGATCAATAATTAAGATATTCCACTTCTAATTATAAGCTAAAAATCAGATAAACATACATATTAGTTAATTACAATTAAATCTCACTTCTCACTCACATAAACCTGATGACTTCGTGGAAACTCACGCTTAAAAGCCGCAGTGAAAGCATGCTTTGCTACATTATCAGCAATCGCAAATGTATTAACAGAATTCTCATATCCCTGCTCAGTTAATTTCATTTGCTCACCATCAACTTCAACTGTTAATGAACGATCTTTCTTCTTAGTAAGCAACACCACACGTTTTGATTCTTTGCTTTTCAATAGCTGTTTTATTAATGACTTTACTTGTTTAACTGGTATCTCACGCATAATTTTCACCCAGCAACACTTTTGCTCTTCGTCAACTACCCTAGACTGAAGTCTAGGGCTTAGTGGCTCGTTAGCTTACGCTAACCAGAACACCAACTTGCTTAGATACGGACTTGACTTACCAGCAGTAATCTTTTGACTATTGCCGATAGAGGTCGTCTATTTACCAAAGCCTTTTGAGTCCGCGAGTTGCTAGCGGACTGCAGCCCCGAATAAGGCTGCTTTTTTTATTTTAGGATTCTGCCACTTGCCTAATCCTTTTTCTAAGATGTTCACGGCCGCATTCCAATCACGAATATG
>NZ_PCZD01000097.1:0-3032 GCF_002553975.1 Lactobacillus sp. UMNPBX6 | reverse complement strand
ATTAAAAAATCAATTTACGAGAAAGATCTATTTACACAAAAGATTTGACAGTTTCTTATTTTTTGATAAAATACTTACACCTTTGTCTTTTTTACTCGTAAGCATCAAAAAAACGCACGGTGTCAAGCGTTAGTGGAATCCATGCGGTTTTATGTTCTTTATTTTTGGACTAATTGAGAGACCTTTTATTAACCAATTAGCCTGTTCAGAAGATGAAGCGTGACCTTCATTTTGCAATTTTTAAATCTTTTATAGAGCAGTACTACGTTATCCTGCATCACTAATGCGCTAAAGTGTAAAGTGAGCCACCAATAAAGAGCTTTGAAACGGTCCTTGCTTTCGCCGCAAAAGAGAAATGCTTTCCCACTTCAAGGTCAAACTGTTCTTTGACTAAAGTTGCTAACCCCATCAATGACTTCACATAGATCGGTCTTACTACAAACAATATAAACTTGACTCAAATCACTGAGTTTATTCATGATCTTAGGCTCTAGGCTACTATAGAAATTCAGTTCTAAATCATTCTTCTTTAAACTAGGCAACAAATTATTGCGTGGCGAATAGTATCTTTTTCGATCTTGTTGGGGGGTGAGTGAATACTACAATGGACTGTTCTTTTTCAAGCATATTCTTAACTTGATAAGATTAGAATACCTAAAAAAGCAAAGCTAAAGCAGATACCCAATTCTATGACGCTTACAACCAGAATTCACTTGGAAAAACAAAAATACAGAATCAAACAGTCTTTTATTGACTGCTTAATTCTGTTTGTTCATTTTAACTTACCTTTTCTGCTATCCCCGTAACAAAAAATAAGATAATTAATTTTTTGCTTCTTTAAAAAGATTAAATCTCCCAACCTTATATTTCCAACCATTCTCTGTATTTTCAAAAAAGACTTTTATGGTTCTTCTTGTCTTCAAATTATAAAAAGACATCCACGTATCTTTTTCTCCAGAGTTTAGGATTTTAAATTCAATTTCGGCTTTATTTTTTTCTTTTAAGTAGCTTGGGATCCTTAACCAACAGTTTTTCTCAGTAACAGATCTTTCATCAATACCGTCCCAATCCGTTCCTGCTTTACCAGTAGGTATGGATAACTCTATATTTCTTACGCCAATAACAAGCGGAGCTACTTCTTCATCTAAATTAATTATAGCTAAGTGAGCATTTACTCCAGTATCTTCAGTTGATTGAGCATTTCCATCATTATCGCTACTTTCATCATCTGTTTGTTCAACTTTAAACCCAAAAGCTAAATTAATTTCTTTAACAGTTTTGCCAAGAAGTTCAAGAGCACTTATTCCATCACCAAATACTGACATTTAATCCTCCTTATTACTTTATAGTTCAACATACAACAGCACTTATGCTAATGAACATCGTATTTCCTTAAAAAGTTAGTATAAGCACATAGCATATTGTTACGCTACAAAGCTATTATATCACATTGTTTACAATATTATTAATATTATTAATATTATTTAATTTCCCTACTAATTTGCTCAGCTAATTTAGAAATCCTAACAAAATCTTCCTTAGTACTAGCTGTATCTACATCAGCTCTAAGTTGATTTATTTTTCGTAAAATTTCACTAATGTATGTTGGCTCTATCTTAACTTCTTGATTAATGTAACGTCTTATCCGCCAATCATCATTTAAATCATCATCCGACATCGATCTTATTTTTTGAATAAAATACTGACGTTCATCATCTGAAAGTTCAGTTTGTAACTTTGTACTTAAAGCACTTCCGCTACTATACCCCAGAGCTTTAGCTACTTCATAACTCTTAAAAGGGCTTTTCTTTATCAATTCTCGAATATCTTGATTAGGTTTCATAATACAAAACTCCATCCATAATTATTTATTAGTACCGCATGTTTTAATTAAACTAATAGTAAGCTTTAAAACGCTTCATCAATAAATATTATAAACAAAACCAACAAAAAAAGGGCCACAGCCCTTCTTCCTACATCTTGCCTTCAACCATCAAATCATCAAGTCGATCAATATTGTTCAGCAACACACGCTCGTTTAGCGTTAACTTTCCCTTACTCTCTTGATCGACCAAATACTTATAACGATCTGCCAATATATCTTTCACAGATTGATAGGAGTCTACCTTGTCAAACTCAAATTTATGCAATTTAATATAAGCTACACCGAAAACTCCGTTTTCATCAGCCAATTTAGCTAAGTTACTTTCAATCTTACTTAACAACTGCAACAGCATTTCTTTATTCTTCATCACAAATCCCTAGCCTAAGTTAAAAATCTTCTGTAATTCAGGATAACCTTTAATATAATCCAATCGATAATCCTGATCAAAACAAAACTCGATCTCTTTCATTCCACTGGGATTAGCCTTAGATATAACAATTGCTCCTTGAAACTCTAATAAACGTTTTGCAACACCAGGATACATTGCCAAATTAAACTTATCTTTCGATTGTTTGCCAACTGTTGGATAAATCCATCCTTGTGCTTCATCAATTGGAACAGTATAAAACTCCTCACGCATATCAGTTGTGAATTTATTTAATTCTGGAGTTTCTTGTTGTGAAAATGCATTTCTTAACTTAGACAAAGATAGTTTGGTATTATCATCCTCTTTACTAGACATAGCAATATCTACACAAGAAAAATATCTTTTAGCTTTGTAAGCAGAAACAACTACGGGAGTTTTATAATCGTAACCTATCTCTTCTAAAGTTTGCCTAGAAGTATTACAAAAATACATCATCTCTTCATGGGGTTTATTTAAGCGACCGTAATTTTTAATTTCATATGATTTACGCGTTGCAAAACTACTTTTATTCCAATTTTGTAGATCGGTTAAGCTATTTATTTGTTTTGCATGAAAAAAGGCAATTCCATGATTATGCTTTTTTACCAACATTATTTTCCTTTCAATGTGCTTTAAATACTAGAGACTGTAAAATAGTTTGTGTAAGGATGAATGATTCCTTAAATTTATTTCTTTAAACATTAGAAAAAGGAGTTCCTTTCTCGTATGATTGGTTTGAAC
>NZ_PCZD01000096.1:0-3148 GCF_002553975.1 Lactobacillus sp. UMNPBX6 | reverse complement strand
GTTAGCGTAAGCTAACGAGCCACTAAGCCCTAGACTTCAGTCTAGGGTAGTTGACCGCATAATTCAAGTTTAAGTTTCATGAACTTAGTAGTGCCGGAATTGGCAGCGATTGTCGGGCTGGTTTTGTTCATTGTTTCTAGAAGACAAATGAATTAGATTTACGTAAATTCAAAATCAAAATAGAAATCTTCAATAAAGAACCTCCTCTTTTATTTATCAGAGAAGGTTTTTCGTATATAATGGGTCTGTATATGATTTTTATTCAGAAGAGGTAGCTATGAACAAGGAAGAACTCCATAAATTATTGCACCCAATGAAGGTGATCGGGTTAGGTGGTAACCCAGCATTAAACGAAAAAATTGCTGCAATTTTGCGTCAACCATTAATTGAAACTGCAGTTCATCACTTCAGCGATGGTGAAATCCAAGTTAATATTGGTGAAAGTGTCAGAGGTTGTGACGTCTTTGTAATTCAATCAATTCAAGATCCAGTTAACGAAAACTTCATGGAACTTGAAATTATCTTGGACGCATTGCACCGTGCATCAGCTCATACCATTAACGTGGTAGTTCCATACTTAGCATATTCACGTTCAGATACTAAGACTCGTTCACGTGAACCAATCACAGCTAAGCTTGTTGCTAACTTGCTTCAATTAACTGGTATGGATCGTTTAATTACAGTTGATTTGCATGCTTCACAAATTCAAGGTTTCTACAGTGTTCCAGTAGATCACTTGCACGCTATTCCACTTCTTGGTCAATACTTCTTAGATAATGGTATTGCTACTAAGGAAGATGATGATATCGTAGTTGTTTCACCTGATCACTCAGGTGCCAAGCTTGCACGTAACTTTGGTCAATATTTCAACGCTCCAATCGCTATTGTTGATCAACGTGGTGCTCGTTATGATACTGAAGTGCACGATATTATTGGGGATGTTAAAGACAAGAAGTGTATCATCGTTGATGATTTAATTGATACTGGTTCTCGTATTTCATCATCAACTAAGTCAGTTATGGCGGCAGGTGCCAAGAAGGTTTATGTTGCTGCAACTCACGCACTTCTTTCTAAGAATGCAACTGAAGTACTTAACGAATTGCCAATTGAACAAATCGTTGTAACTGATACTATTAAGCATAATCGTTACCCAGACAGAATGGTTCGTATTTCTGTAGATCAACTTCTTGCTCGTGGTATTGATTACGTTTATAACGATCGTTCAATTCACCAAATTTTTGATGAACAAAATCGTTTAAAGTAAAAAAATTAAATAATTGATATATAATAATCCTCACCTGAATGAGGATTATTTTTTATTTAAGTTTAAGTCATAAAACTATTTACAAATAGCAATGATTGGTATAATTGATTTGTGTTGTATAGATAGAAAGAGAAAGATAGAGGAATAACCATGGCACGACGGAAAAATATGAAAAGACGGAGAGTTATTCTTGGCAATACTTTTCATTTAATCAGAGAAAATGGAATGGATAATGTTTCTTTGCAAATGATTGCAGAAAAATCAGGCATTTCAAAGTCCCTGCTGCAGTCATATTATCCTCATAAAGCCAAGTTAACTAATGACATTATTCGTAATCTTTTTAATACTTTAGGACAACAAGTAAATAATTACGATATGGCTAATAGTAATGCACCATATGCAAGAACTAAGGCTTTTATTTATACTATTGCAGTTTTAGGGATGCATGATGAAGGTCTTGATCGAATTATTTCAGAAGCCTTTGTCAGCAATGCAACCCTGGATAACTGGGGCGTAATGCTTAATGATTGGATCAATATCAATCATTTATTTGACGACGTTGATGTTGATGAAGACGAGCTTGAAACGGGGATTGCATTTGTAACTAGTGGTATCGGACGGCTTTACCATGATCGTAAGAAGCACCACTTATCAGCAGAGGCTCTTGCAGACTATGCTACGAGTGCATTAATGTTTAGTTTCTTGCATTGTTCTTCTCGTGAAATTGATCAAGCTCTAAAAGAGGGACATGAAATCATCGAATCAGCTGATATGGAAGTTGTTCACCGTGCAATTGATACGATGTTTGATGAAGGTAAAGAAATTTTCAGCTAAAGGGGAATCGTGATGGTTGAAGGCAGAAGAGCCAATTTGCGACGAATGGGGCAAGAACAAGCTGGCCAGTATAAACGCATGATGGCTTTTGTGATCTTTTTGGCTGCGGCTTTAACATTGATAACGGCAACTTTTCTGAATCCTATTTTTATGAAAAAACAAATCAGGACTAGTTACAATCAAGCCGTTATTGTACGCCAAGTTAATAAAAATTTTGATGTTTTGGCAGATGTAATTAATGCTCGCGACGAAGATGACGCAAATCTACTTGCACAGGCACAAACCCAGCCAATTGCCGACCATATAATTGATTATACGTTAGGCATTCACTGGTTTAAGGTTAATAATTTAAGTCTTGCTCAACAGATTTTAACGGATATTAATCAAGGAATTGATAAAGGCTCTTCAAGTGGAGCACAAGTGATCAATAATAAACTAAAAAAACAAGGTGTTAATGCTCCTTATGCAATTGTTAAGGCATTTAACTTAAATATTGTGACACTTGGTGCCAATATTGCTAGTTTATTATTAATCGTTAATGTAATCATTGTGATTGTGACTATTATTACTCTGATTTCATTAATTAATGACATGAAATCTAAAGCTTCAACGCGAGTGCTGATTCATAATGCAACTGCTGCGGGAATGTGGGCCGGATTTTGGCTAATTCTGATATCAGGGTTACTAGCGCTAGTTCCTGTAATTTTTGATGTAGATAACATTGAATTTGGTTCAATTCTTGAAATTGGCAGTAGTGTTTTCTTGGAATATGTCATTGTCGGTGCAATTATTTATGTTATTTGTGCCATTCCTTGGCAAGCTACTTCAACTAAATAAGTTTAGAAACCGTAATCATGTAACTATGATTACGGTTTTTCTTGCATAATAACGAAGTATCTGTATATAATTAAAAAATAATTAACAAATTTTAGGTATATTTAACGAAGGAATGAGACTGTAAAATAGTTTGTGTAAGGATGAATGATTCCTTAAATTTATTTCTTTAAACATTAGAAAAAGGAGTTCCTTTCTCGTATGATTGGTTTGAAC
>NZ_PCZD01000095.1:0-3197 GCF_002553975.1 Lactobacillus sp. UMNPBX6 | reverse complement strand
TCAAAGAGCTAGTACATTGAAAACTGAATATAATCCAAGCAAAAAACCGAGACAATCAAAGAGAACAGATTGCAAGGCGACCGAGAAGAGAATTCTTGAGTAAGGTCAAGTAGAAAAGGGCGCACGGTGAATGCCTAGGCACTAAAAGCCGATGAAGGACGTGACGAACTACGAAAAGCTTCGGGGAGCGGTAAGTACGCAGAGATCCGGAGATATCCGAATGGGGGAACCCAATGCAGCGATGCATTATTGATTGATGAATAGATAGTCAATCAAAGGAATACGCAGTGAACTGAAACATCTAAGTAGCTGCAGGAAGAGAAAGAAAGATCGATTTCCTTAGTAGCGGCGAGCGAAGAGGAAAGAGCCCAAACCAAGTGATTTATCATTTGGGGTTGTAGGACTGCGACGTGGTAGCGTGAGTGATAGCAGAATTATCTGGGAAGGTAAGCCAGAGAGGGTGAGAGCCCCGTACGTGAAATTGCAAGCGCGCCTAGCAGAATCCTGAGTAGGCCGGGACACGAGGAATCCCGGTTGAAACCGCGAGGACCATCTCGCAAGGCTAAATACTAATTAGTGACCGATAGTGAACCAGTACCGTGAGGGAAAGGTGAAAAGAACCCCGGAAGGGGAGTGAAAGAGAACCTGAAACCGTGTGTCTACAAGTAGTCAAAGCACATTAAAGTGCAATGGCGTGCCTTTTGTAGAATGAACCGGCGAGTTACGTTATCTAGCGAGGTTAAGTCAGAAAAGACGGAGCCGGAGCGAAAGCGAGTCTGAAGAGGGCGAGAAGTTAGGTGACGTAGACCCGAAACCAAGTGACCTACCCATGACCAGGCTGAAGGCGTGGTAAAACGCGCTGGAGGGCCGAACCCACGTAAGTTAAAAATTGCGGGGATGAGTTGTGGGTAGCGGTGAAATTCCAAACGAACTTGGAGATAGCTGGTTCTCTCCGAAATAGCTTTAGGGCTAGCCTCGTGGAGAGGATAATGGAGGTAGAGCTCTGTTTGGACTAGGGGCCCGTCAGGGGTTACTGAATCCAGATAAACTACGAATTCCAGATATCTATACACGGGAGTCAGACTGCGAGTGATAAGATCCGTAGTCGAAAGGGAAACAGCCCAGATCACCAGTTAAGGTCCCCAAATCTATGCTAAGTGGAAAAGGATGTGGAGTTGCGTAGACAACTAGGACGTTGGCTCAGAAGCAGCCATCATTCAAAGAGTGCGTAATAGCTCACTAGTCGAGTGGCGCTGCGCCGAAAATTTACCGGGGCTAAGCATAGTACCGAAACTGTGGATGTACGTAAGTACGTGGTAGGAGAGCGTTCTAAGTGCGGCGAAGGTTAACCGAGAGGATAATTGGAGCGCTTAGAAGTGAGAATGCCGGTATGAGTAGCGAAAGATAGGTGAGAATCCTATCCGCCGAAAGACTAAGGTTTCCTGGGGCAGGCTCGTCCGCCCAGGGTAAGTCGGGACCTAAGGCAAGGCCGAGAGGCGTAGTCGATGGATAACAGGTAGAGATTCCTGTACTGTGTTCAATCGTTATGAGCAATGGAGGGACGCAGGAGGCGAAACACGCATCGCGATGGAACGATGTTCAAGCGACAAGTGCGGTTAAGAGTCAAATGCTTCTAACCAGCAACACGAGTCGTGATGAGGAGCGAAGTAAAAGTAGCGAAGGTGTGGTAGTCACACTGCCAAGAAAAGCTTCTAGCCAGAGAGAACATACCCGTACCGCAAACCGACACAGGTAGTCGAGTGGAGAACACTAAGGTGAGCGAGAGAACTCTCGTTAAGGAACTCGGCAAAATGACCCCGTAACTTCGGAAGAAGGGGTGCTGGCCATGAGAATGGTTAGCCGCAGTGAATAGGCCCAAACAACTGTTTATCAAAAACACAGGTCTCTGCAAAATCGTAAGATGACGTATAGAGGCTGACACCTGCCCGGTGCTGGAAGGTTAAGAGGAGAGCTTAGCGCAAGCGAAGGTTTGAATTGAAGCCCCAGTAAACGGCGGCCGTAACTATAACGGTCCTAAGGTAGCGAAATTCCTTGTCGGGTAAGTTCCGACCTGCACGAAAGGTGTAATGATTTGGGCACTGTCTCAACGAGAGACTCGGTGAAATTATAATACCCGTGAAGATGCGGGTTACCCGCGACAGGACGGAAAGACCCCATGGAGCTTCACTGTAGCTTGATATTGAGTATCTTTTAAACATGTACAGGATAGGTAGGAGCCAAGGAAAGCAGGACGCTAGTTTTGCTGGAGGCAATGTTGGGATACTACCCTTGTTTGAAGGATGCTCTAACCTCGACCTGTAAGCCAGGCCAGGGACAGTGTCAGGTGGGCAGTTTGACTGGGGCGGTCGCCTCCTAAAGTGTAACGGAGGCGCTCAAAGGTTCCCTCAGAATGGTTGGAAATCATTCGCAGAGTGTAAAGGTATAAGGGAGCTTGACTGCGAGAGAGACAACTCGAGCAGGTAGGAAACTAGGACTTAGTGATCTGGTGGTACCGTATGGAAGGGCCATCACTCAACGGATAAAAGCTACCCTGGGGATAACAGGCTTATCTCCCCCAAGAGTTCACATCGACGGGGAGGTTTGGCACCTCGATGTCGGCTCGTCGCATCCTGGGGCTGAAGTCGGTCCCAAGGGTTGGGCTGTTCGCCCATTAAAGCGGCACGCGAGCTGGGTTCAGAACGTCGTGAGACAGTTCGGTCCCTATCCGTCGTGGGCGTAGGAAATTTGAGAGGAGCTGTCCTTAGTACGAGAGGACCGGGATGGACGCACCGCTGGTGTACCAGTTGTTCCGCCAGGAGCATCGCTGGGTAGCTATGTGCGGAAGGGATAAGCGCTGAAAGCATCTAAGTGCGAAGCCCCCCTCAAGATGAGATTTCCTTTGCGTAAGCAGTAAGACACCTCAAAGACGATGAGGTAGATAGGCTGGGAGTGGAAGTTCTGTGAAGAATGGAGCGGACCAGTACTAATCAGTCGAGGACTTGACCAAAGGCCAAGCGATCTGGAGAAGGTTTTTTGCGAGAGATTATGTTTAGTTTTGAGTGTAAAAGCTCAAAAGAGTACGGTGGCGAAAGCAAGAAGGATACACCTGTTCCCATGCCGAACACAGAAGTTAAGCTTCTTAACGCCGAAAGTAGTTGGTGGGCAACTGCCTGCGAGGAAAGGAAGCTGCCGTGCTC
>NZ_PCZD01000094.1:0-3365 GCF_002553975.1 Lactobacillus sp. UMNPBX6 | reverse complement strand
GAAGAATTTCATCGTTCTTTTTTCATGGCCTAGGATTTAGTTTTTTCCCAGACACGTTTTTGTTTACTTAAACAAACCACTGAAGAAATTGACAATGCTATCCCAAATTTGTTGGAAAAGATTGCGGTTTTCAGGAGTGTTGAATTTATTGAAGATGTTCTTAGCACCATTTTCAATTTGGTTAGAAAGCTTAGCAGCTTGGCCTTTAAAATCTCCATTCTTTAAAGCACCAGAATCACGAATTTCAATTAACAAATTAATAATTTGATTCTTTTGATTGTTGTTAATGGTGTTGCCTAAGTGATTAATATTAATTTGATTATTCACAATATCACGAATTTGGCTGTCAGAAATATTTTGTCCTTGTTTAGCCATTTCTGATTTGGCGCCAGCAACCGCATTGTTCAATTGAGCATCAGAATAACCTTTTTTGCCCTTGTTGTCTTGGGTAATGCCACTCAAAGTATTCATTTCATCTTGAGCTGCATTAACTTGTTTTTGATTTAAAGCATTACCGTTTTTAGCATATGCGGCATAAACACCGGCTAAAGCACCAGAACCATCAATCGGAATAGCACTGGTTACATAAATATTAGCATCAGTAATTCCTGCGGTTAAAGCTGCATTTTTGTATTGGTTAGCGGTAATAGTTGTGATATTGTTTTTACCGTTATAGTCTAAAATTTTAACGTTGATTCCAGAGCCACTATTTGTTTTTTGAATCATTGCACTGGACCAAACACCAGATGAAGTGGTGAAATTATCACCAGATGGATTTAAATATTTAACTAGGTCTGAACCAGTAACTGTAATGGTTTGATAATTGCCGCCATTTAATGGAGCAGTTAAGGTTTTCAGAGTACCTTGTTTTTGTGATTCGGTTAAAGATGTTCCCAGAGTGACCACTGGGGTGTCGTCGTCAGCGAGTACTGTCTGTTTTTTGCCAAAAGAAAGTATCGCGACAACGCTAAGCAAAATTGCCGTAATTAATGTAAGTGATTTTTTCATGATTAATCTTCTTCCTCTTCATCGAAAATATATTCTGTTTAATACGCCTCATTATACTAGAAATTTTTAAAAATTTAATAGGAGCATATTCTAAAACTTTCTTAATTTCGAACTGATTCTTAAAGATGATATAATAAGTAGCAATAAAGGGGGACATTATGTTACAAGTGCCAAAGTTAACTATTATTATGCCGGTTTATAATACGGCACAATACTTGCCACGTGCTTTCGATGCTTTGCTTAAGCAAGTTAATAAAGCATTTAAGCTAATTGTGGTTGATGATGGCTCAACTGACAATTCGGTTGAGGTAGCGCAAAGCTATGCCTCCCGTTTTCCATATTTCAAATTAATTCAAAAGGAAAATGGAGGGCCTTCTGACGCACGTAATGTTGGTATAAAGTATATTGACACGCCATATGTCACCTTTCATGATGGCGATGATTGGGTAGATCCAGGCTATACTGCATTCTTTATTAATGCCTTTGAAGAACATCCAAATGTAAATCTTGTATCATGCGGTTATTGGATTGATTACCCTGATAAAAAAGAACGTGTTGTTGGCCACCCAGAAGGTGGATTTTTAACACGTGGTGAAACTTACCTTAAATTAACTAATGTATTTGGTTCACCAATGAAGGGATATAGCTGGAACAAAGCTTATAAAACAACGATTATCAATAAATATCACTTAAGATTTGATCGTGATATCTCTTTATTAGAGGATCAGATTTTTAACGTTAAATATACTTCAGTAGCTAGAGGTGTGTACTATACTCAAAAGCCGTATTATCATTATTGGCAAAGAAAAGGCAGTATTATTCACCAGCCTAACTTTAAGAAGGTAGCGGATAATTTTCGCGGTAATTATCGTGTATGGCACAAGATCATTAAAACTATCATGAAAGATCGTGAAGAAGAAAAGATGCGTAAAAAGCTAGATCGTTCAGCTTTGCGTGATAGTGACGCTCAATAAGAGAGGTTTTTATGAAAGAAAAAGTTAATGGCATCGAATTTTATTATCATAAACTAGGCAAAGGGGCACCTTTGCTTCTTTTACATGGTCACCATCTAGATGGGGGCATGTTTGATAAAATCGTTGCCCCACTTTCTCTTTATTACACGGTTTATGTACTCGATATGCGTGGTCATGGATTAAGTGAAGGTGATATTGCGGAACACTATCATACTGAAGTGGAAGACGTTTATGCCTTTATTAAGCAAGTAGGCATCGAAGGATGTTACTGCTTCGGTTTTGATGCAGGTGGATTAGTTGCGATGATGCTAGCTAGAAAATATCCAACAATTTTTAAGAAAATGATTGTTGCTGGAGTATTTGTTAATGGTGCCGGCATTCGTCCATACCACTACTTAACTGAAGGGTTTCACCGCTTTTTGAAGCTTGATCGTGATAGTCGTGTCGAATTAACCGAGTCCTTTATCTCTGTTGATGATTTGAAGAAAATCACGATACCAACACTTTGTGTAGTTGGAGAAAGAGATTGGGTTAAGGTGGAACACGTTCGCTGGTATAGTCAATTTATGCCCAATGCGAGATTAGTTATTATGCCACGTCAAACACACGATAGCTATGCAGTGCGTAGCCTTAAGCTATTAGATTTGATTAAAGAATTTTGTAAATAATTAAAAAGGAGAAAAATTATGGTTAAAGTTGTAGTACTTGGTGCTCACGGACAAGTAGCCCAAATTGCTGAAAGATTTTTGTTTGCAGATAAAGAAGTTCAACCTTCATTATTTTTACGTAATGCTAAGCGTATGGAAGATAAAAAGAATCAAGCTACAATCTTTGAAGGCAGCGCAACTGATGCCGCACAACTTGAAAAAGCTATGAAGGGCCAAGACATTGTTTACGCTAACTTAGGCGGCAAAGATGATATTGATCTTGAAGCAGAAGCCGTTATTGAAGCAATGAAGAATGCCTGCGTTAAGAGATTGATTTGGATTTCTACTTTGGGCATTTATGATGAAGTTCCAGGCAAGTTTGGTGAATGGAACAAGGAAACTTTAGGTGACTACATTACTGAATATGCCAAGGCTGCTAAGAGAATTGAAGAATCTGGCTTAGACTACACCATTATTCGTCCAACTTGGATGGACAATAAAGATGAAGTAGATTATGAAAAGTCTAAGAAGGGTGAACCAATCAAGGATACTGAAGTATCACGTAAGTCAGTTGCCGCATATGTTTATCATTTGATCAAGAATCCTAAAGAAGACGTTGGCGAATCAATTGGCTTAGGTAAGCCAGGTACTGAAGGAGATGGTATTAAAAATGTGGATCATTTTAATGAAAAACGCCCGAAAATCCCCGTATTTTAATGCGGGGATGGATAGGGCC
>NZ_PCZD01000093.1:0-3910 GCF_002553975.1 Lactobacillus sp. UMNPBX6 | reverse complement strand
AATGTATTCAAA
The DNA here is from genome assembly GCF_002553975.1 of Lactobacillus sp. UMNPBX6. Taxonomy (NCBI): domain Bacteria; kingdom Bacillati; phylum Bacillota; class Bacilli; order Lactobacillales; family Lactobacillaceae; genus Lactobacillus; species Lactobacillus sp. UMNPBX6. Next base: position 3,898 of record NZ_PCZD01000093.1, on the reverse strand, counting down.
TAAAATAAAGTGGATATATTTAACCAATATTTTCTAACATTACCCGGGCTAACATCACTGATCGTGACGGGGCGATTGCACTCGTCACCCTTAATTTAGAGCAGTTTAAATTGGTTCGAACCATGATGGTTGATAGTGGTTATACCGGCCAAAATTTTGCCAATGAGATTAGCAGTTTAACCTCAGCCAAGGTAATCGTCGTTAAAAGAAATGAGTTACACCAATTTTCGGTTATCCCCCAACGGTGGCTCATTGAACGTTCATTTAGTTGGTTGGGAAATTATCATCGTTTATGGCGTAACTGTGAGCGTAAGCTCAACACTAGTCTCATGATGGTTTCGTTAGCTTTTATCAGGTTACTTCTCAAAAGATACTAAACAGTTTCTAAGATTTTTTGATGGTATCTTTAGATTGGGTCATGAAGTCCGTCCTAACTTATTGGTTTTGTCACTTATAAGTTTAAGGCTTCATGGCCTTTTTGGTCTAGTTATTTAGGTGTTGCACTTACATTGTAAATCCGGCGTCACAAAAAAATTGACTGACGAGTCAATAATTCGTTGACTCGTCAGTCAATCGCGACTATACTGTAGAGGTTGATCAGATATCGACATATTAAAACGTGTTTCAAGTTTGACCTTAAGGAGGATGACAAAAATGACAACAGCTATTATCGAACTTGACCATCTTCAAAAAAACTTTGGCAAGTTTGCCGCATTAAAAGATGTCAGTTTCACGTTGGCACCCGGTCAGGTTCTGGGTTTTCTAGGACCTAGTGGGGCCGGCAAATCCACGACCATTCGAGTTATTTTAGGCTTATTAAAAAAGAGTGGCGGCTCAGTGACCGTCTTCGGCAAAGATGCCTGGCGGGATGATGCGGCGATTCATCAACGCATCGCCTATATTCCTGGGGACGTTTATTTATGGCCAAATCTTTCTGGCGGCGAAATTATCGACCTATTGCTACGTTTAAATGGCCGCCAGCATAATCAAAAGACCGATGAACTAATCAAGGCCTTTGAATTTGATCCGAAGAAAAAAGCTCGTACCTATTCAAAAGGCAATCGTCAAAAAGTAGCGTTAATTGCTGCGTTGTCGCAAGATGCCGATTTGTATATTTTTGATGAACCCACTTCTGGGCTTGATCCATTAAATGAACAGATTTTCCAGCAAGAAGTTTTAAAACTGAAAAGAGCCGGTAAAAGTGTGCTGCTATCAAGCCACATTTTGTCCGAAGTCGAGCGAATGTGTGATTCAATTGTTATCATCCGTGATGGTAGTGTGATTGAGAGCAGCAATCTTGATCAATTACGGCATCTATCGCGGATCAAAATTGAAGTCACCACCGCTACCCCAATGACTGCTTTGGCAAAGCAAGCTGGCGTTCACGACCTCACTTATCGCGATTCCGAGCACACCAAGGCGGTTTTCACCGCTGATCGAGACGCGCTTGGCACCATCATGACCACACTGGCCGCCAACACCGTGGTCGACATGCAATCAACGCCGCCAACGCTGGAAGAATTATTCCTGCGTTATTATGGAAAGCAAGGTGAGACTCATGCGGCACAGTAATCGGAACGCAGGTTATCTGCTTCGGGCAAACCTCAAACAAAATCTAAAATTTTCACTCATCTGGCTTGTCATTTTGATCATGATGATTGCCAGTGGTGCTGGCAAATTGGAAGCAGACTTTGCAGGCGGGGCCTCGGGCTCTAAAGAGATTGTCAAAATGCTGCAAGCGCCGGGCATGGCGGCAATGTTTGGCGCGATGCCAAAGGTGGACACGTATAACACAGCGATTGTGTTTGCTGGTGTGATGGTCGTCTTCATGATTATTTTGCAGGCCTTATGGGTTATGCCGCTGATGATTCGCAACACCCGCGGTCAAGAAGAAAGTGGCTTGCTCGAAACGGTTCGCGCTCGCAATGTTGGGCGAACGGCTGCCATCACCGCCGCTTCGCTTGAGCTTCTCATCGACAGTGCCATAATGGGTATCCTCTATTTTGTCTCGTTGGCCGCTGTCAACATGGGTGGTACTGACTTGTACGGTGACTTCCTGTTTTCACTGGGGATGGTGATCGCCAACTTGCTATTCGGAGCCATTGCGTTGCTATTCGCGCAACTAACCAATAACACACGTACAGCCAATATGTTGAGCTACATGGTGCTGACTGCCGCTTATTTGGTTCGGCTGGTCACCGATATCCAGCATCAAAATCTGACGTGGTTATCACCAATTGGTTGGTTCGAAAAAGCAAACTTCTATACTGATAACAACGTCTGGGCTTTAGGTTTGGCCTTACTGGTCAGCATTCTGCTTGCGGCCAGCGCCACCATGATTGCCCGCAACCGCGATCTGGGCGCCGGGATTATTGCTGAACGCACCGGCCGAGCCAAAGCTGCCGGCTGGCTTCGCTCGATCCCTGCCTTACTGTGGCGAACTGAGCGCAGATTATTTGCTGGGTGGTTAATCGGCGCCGTGGTGTTTGGCGGCGTCATGGGTAGTGTGCTCGGCAGCGTTGGCGACATTCTTAAAACGAATCCGCTTTATCGTAAAATACTAGATGTTGGCCAAATCAACGCTGCCAATCAGACCATGGTCCTGTCATTCTTAGGCATGTATCTCGGCATTTTCGTCGCATTAGCCGTGACTGCTGGCGTCCAAGTGGCATTCCGACTCAAACGCGATGACAACCTTGGTTACTTGAGCGTCATTCATGCCGAAAAGCCAACGCGAACCACGATCAGTGTCAGCTACTATTGCTTTGGGCTGCTGGCAGGCGTGTTCGTCCTTTCTGCTGGGCTGCTGGCCTTGTTCTTCACTGGGAACACTGTTCTCAGTCACCCGTTGCCGCTCAAGTACCTCGGTCGCCTATTCGTGGCTAGCGTTCCGGCTGTGATATCGTTTATCGCCCTTGGCATCGCACTAGTCGGTCTGTGGCCACGCTTAAGCAGTCTATTCTGGCTGTATATGGGAGCCGGTCTGATCGTTCAAATTTTCCGGGGATTGTTTGATTTGCCAAAACACGCAGGCAACTTCACACCTTTTGGCTGGATTGCCAATGTACCGGTTGAAAACGTTGATCAAACATGGCTAATCGTGATGGTTGTTAGCGCTATAGTATTATTTATTCTTGGCATTGCTGGTTATCGCCGTCAGGATTTGAGCCTATGAAAAATGTTGTGACAGATCCTGAAAAGGTCACCCGAATCCTCAAAACAGCGACGGAAATTTTCGGCCAGCAAGGCTTCATCAAGAGCAAAACCGATCAGATTGTCAACCAAGCACAAGTATCTAAGGGCTTGCTCTTCCATTATTTTGGCAATAAACAAGCGCTGTATCTTGACGCTTTCAAATATGCCTATCATCGAATTTATGATCACATGGACCCTAAAAAGTGGCAGAATGCCCCTGGCTTGGCTGCCATGATGACCACTGCAGTTAAGTATGAGTTGAAACTACAATTCAAATTCCCAGCTGAATACCGCTTGATAATGCAAGCCTATGCTGATTTACCGCATTTTCCCGAACCGTTGCGACAACAAGTGCAGCAAGAAACAACTGCCATATCCGCTGAAATCGATCGCATTTTTCGCGAGAAAATTGAACAGCTGCCTCGTCGTGAGGGCCTGTCAGTCGATGACGTTTTCGGTGTCGTTTCTGCCTTAATCGCCCAACAAACGGCGGTCACCACCAGACTCATTGCCAGTGGCCATTATCGCAAGTTTGAAGATCTGCAGTCCGTGGTTGAGACGATGGCACGCCAGTTATTGATTGTCGAACACGGCTTTTTACCAGATGAAAGTTGACGTCAGCTGATAGATCAAAAAAGGTCATTAGGGTATAGTAAGAAATAATTAACTAAATTAGATCATATTATTAGTCTTGATGTAATAA
>NZ_PCZD01000092.1:0-4154 GCF_002553975.1 Lactobacillus sp. UMNPBX6 | reverse complement strand
TAACAAGATTGGACTTTTTTAGTAACTAAAACGATTTAACTAGCACCACGCGTATTAATATATTATATTTTATTATACATCACTAATCATGTGCAAAAACTTGCGTTGCCTTGATTGCACGCTGCCAGCCTGAATATAGTTTATTTCTTTCTGCTTCATGCATCTTAGGCTCAAAGGCTTGCCCAATCTTGAAAATATGCTTTAACTCATCCGTATTTTTCCAATAATCAACGGCAAGACCTGCCAAAAATGCGGCGCCCAAACTAGTAGTTTCTAGCGTTTTAGCCCGTTCGATCTTGATATTTAAAATATCTGCCTGGAACTGCATTAAATAGTTGTTGTTACTTGCGCCGCCATCAACTCGCAGGTTCGGGATCTTAATACCAGAGTCTTTTTGCATCGTATCAACAACATCACGAGTTTGATAAGCAAGGGATTGCAACGTGGCTTTGATAATATCCTTATCTGTTGTTCCACGTGTAACACCGAAAATTGATCCTCGCGCTTCCGCATCCCAATAAGGTGCACCCAGCCCCGTAAATGCTGGCACAACATAAACTTCATTTTCAGAAGTTGATTCGTAAGCTGCCTGTTCAGAATCCGGTGCATGCTTAATCAACTTCATCGAATCGCGTAGCCATTGAATTGCACTACCAGCCACAAAGATTGATCCTTCTAAAGCATAAGTAATCTTACCATTAATGCTATAACCAATGGTCGTTAACAGATTATTGTTAGAGTCTGTTGGCTTGTCCCCTGTGTTCATCACAATAAAGGCACCGGTGCCATATGTGTTTTTCACCATTCCTGGTTTCAAAGCTAGTTGACCAAATAAGGCTGCCTGTTGGTCACCGGCCATCCCAGCAATTGGCACTTGTCCACCAAAGAACATATATGACGCTGTTTCACCATAAATCTCTGAATTCGAGCGCACCTCAGGCAACATTTGCTTAGGAATATTGAGCAAATGCAAAATATCGTCATCCCACTTGAGCGTGTGAATATTAAACAGCATGGTCCGTGAAGCATTAGTGTAATCAGTCACGTGTTTAGCACCATCAGTTAACTTCCAAACTAGCCAACTATCAATCGTACCAAAAAGCAACTTTCCCTGTTCAGCTTTTTCTTGCGCGCCAGGTACATGATCAAGAATCCAGCGAATCTTAGTTGCACTGAAGTATGGGTCAATAATTAAGCCTGTTTTTTGACGAATTTCATCACTATAGCCTTCTTTTTTTAATTTTTCAGCTAATTCTGTTGTCTGCCGTGACTGCCAAACGATTGCATGATAAATTGGCTCACCTGTATCCTTGTCCCAAACAACGGTCGTTTCACGTTGGTTGGTAATGCCAATTGCGGCAATTTGATTAGGCCAAATGCCCGAATTAATAAAAGCATTGGCAATTGTTGTTTGGACCGCCATCCAGATTTTATTAGCGTCATGTTCAACCCAGCCAGGCTCTGGAAAATATTGGTGAAATTCTTTTTGGGCAGAAGCAACTTCACGTCCATCATGGTCAAAAATAATTGCTCTAGTAGAGGTGGTTCCTTCATCGATTGCTAAAATATATTTTTCTGTCATAGTTATTCTCTTTTCTGCAAAAGCGCTTTCTTATAATATTACTGTTTTTCTAATGCAGATTCTAGCAGTTAATGTAATAGATACGGTATAATTTTTATAAGGATTTTTTAAGGAGGGCATTTTAATGGAAAAAAATCAAAAAATTGCGGTAACAATTGCGGGTAACGATAGTGATGGTAGTGCAGGAATGCCAGCAGATTTGCATTCATTCTATGCACGGGGCGTTTATGGCATGGGGCTGATGACCGCGGCTGTAGCTGGTAATACAAAAGGAATTTTTGCCCAACAAATTATGCCGCTTGATTTTATCCAAAAGCAATTCGATGTGTTAAACGACGACTTCAAGATTAATGCGACTAAGACAGGGATGCTGGCTAACAAGGAAATTATCGATTGCGTTGCCGATAATCTTGAAAAATACGACATGGGTAAAATCGTGCTTGATCCCGTCATCATCACTAAGCACGGTGCCACCCTACTTGACGATGATGCCTACCAGACCTTCTTAGACAGATTATTGCCGCTAGCCGATGTAATTACGCCTAACTTTTATGAACAACAAAAGCTAACTGGCTTGAAGCTAAATAATAAGAAAGAAATTCACGCAGGCGCTAAAAAACTACAAGAGATGGGTGCTAAAAATGTCTTGATGAAGGGACGTCATGACTCAGATAATCAGACTGAAGTAACTGATATTTTGTTGACTGAAGATGGCGCATTTCACGAATTTACCAAGCCTTTCTTTAAGACTGATCGCGTGAATGGCACAGGTGATACTCTCTCCGCAGTTATTGCGGCAGAATTAGCTAAGGGAAAGTCTGTAATTGATGCTATAAAAATTGGTAAGGACTTTACTTACGCTGCAATTTCTCACCCAATTGATGTTGGTTCAAAATGGGGTCCGATCAATCACTTGGCTGCACAGGAAGAAAATAGATAGAAAAAATACCGAAGCTCAGATTTTGAACTTCGGTGTTTTTATGTCTGTTTTCAATTAAATCATTGCTGTGTAGAGATACAGTATTACACAAATAATGAACGCTATTACGTATCCCATGATTATGTTAATAACCCAATGAATATGATGATGTTGCATCCAAGTAGCTAACCAATCGCCCAGGACTAGACAATATGATCCTACCAGCCAGTAATTGATCTTTTTCTGATTAATTGCTGGTAATGGCAAGATTAAGATTATTATCAGTGTTACAGCTAAAATGTATTTTAGAGCTTGATAAAGTTTGGGACTTAGTAATGATTCACGCAATTTATTTTACCTTGTTTCTTCTAAATCATATATTCGATTTCCATTAATTTTTGGATTTACTTATTTCTTATAGCTCTTAATGATCCAAAATATACCAAGCATAATAAAAAAGATCGATAATACTACTAGTTGCATAACTGGTTTATATCTAAGAAAGCATGAATCTATTAGAAATACCACACCAACAGCAATAATTGCTATTCCAGATATTTTGCTTTCTTTTTTCATAATAATTATTACAACAGCAATTAAGATTACTACTGCAGTTACAATTGAAGCAACGTCGACTTGCATTAACTTAAGTTTTTCCTTCCATCTAAGTCTTCAACTATTATTTTAAATCATGTAAGTTCTCCTGCGATTGACTTTGTATCATATTTGTTACAAATTATTACTCAGGCCAACTAGCAATAAAGTTTTTATAGCCTAATACACCAAGATCCTGTCTAATCTCTTTTGTCTTGTCCTTTTGATCCAAAAATAATGCTTTCATATAAAACACTTCAATTCTATAAATCATCAAGTGAAACGACTCAGTAGCATCAATAATATATTCCATCGCGTCATCAATATGATCAAAATGTGTAGTTTTCTTATGAACCTTTCTGTCGTAACAAACCACCAGATAATTTTCTAGCAATCTTAAATATCTTTCAGTCGTTAACTCTGAAAGCTCAGATTTTTTTGCAAAATCAAGCAAGCGCCCAATTAAAAAGTCCAATTCATCTTGTGGCCACATCGGCATCGTATTAGCCAATAATCGCAGTAGGTCTGGTCGCTCAAGCCAATTATTCCCTCCATCAAACTCAGCTTTTATCTTCGTCCTGATTTCTACATCAATCTTGTCAGTTTCACCCTTAAAATCTGCCGAAGTAATTAATGCTCGCAACTTCAAAACCTCATTATTAGATGAATTCATTATCTGCTGACAATACTTATCCAAAGCTTCAGTATCTTTTGCACTAACTGCTAGATTCATTTTAAATTCAAATTGCTTCTCAACTTTTCGTTCTTCTGACGTATAATCATCTTGAATAAGATCACAAAACTCTACTAGATCAACTTGATGCTCAAGCAATATTTTAAATAAGCTCTCCGCATTTATGCGATTTTTGCCACTTTCAATCCTTGCGTAAAAAGGACGACTAAGGATCCCAGCACACATTTGATCCTGTGTTAGTCCTAATTTTATTCTTTCTTTGCGTAGTGCTTCTGCTATAAAAAATGTAAGCAAATGTATGACTATGTTTTATTTTCATACATTTTGGACTATTCGTGCTTTCCATTTCTCTTACCAACGTCTAC
>NZ_PCZD01000091.1:0-4251 GCF_002553975.1 Lactobacillus sp. UMNPBX6 | reverse complement strand
TTAGGAAATCATCGTTCTTTTTTATGTCTTAGGAATTAGTTTTTTCCCAGACACTGCTTATTCATAGCTATCAGCAACATTTTGATAATGAGCAACTTCATCATCACTGCAACGCACAAAATGTCCAGGACGGATTTCATGCATAGTACGTTCTTTACCATCGCCCTCTTCTTTTTGTACATCATAGTCTATACGCTTACGATTTCGTTCAATTTCTGGATCAGGCACTGGAACTGCCGAAATCAAACTCTTAGTATAGTCATGCAACGGACGATCATAAACATCATCGGCTGGTCCTACTTCGAGTAACTTACCAAAGTGCATAACACCAATGCGGTCAGAAATAAATTTAACCATTGATAAGTCATGCGCAATAAATAAGTAAGTTAGCCCATGCTTTTTCTGCAATTCTATCATCAAGTTAACAACTTGCGCTTGAATCGAAACATCTAACGCCGAAATAGGTTCATCTGCAACGATAAATTTAGGTTCTACTGCCAATGCACGTGCAATTCCGATTCTTTGACGCTGCCCACCAGAAAATTCGTGAGGGAAACGACTAGCATGATTCTTATTCAAGCCAACCGTTTCAAGTAATTCTTCTACTCTCTGACGACGTTCTTCTTTTGATTTAACTAAATGGTGAATGTCCAAACCTTCCGCAATAATATCCTCTACTGTCATTCTAGGATTTAATGATGCATATGGATCTTGGAAAATCATCTGTGCATCACGCCGAAATTTCAATTTATCTTCACGTTTATTCAGATTTTCAATGTTTTTTCCCTCAAAGATAACCTCACCAGCAGTTGGTTGATAAAGCTGTAAAATTGAACGGCCAGTCGTAGTTTTACCTGAACCTGATTCACCTACTAAACCGAAGGTTTCTCCTTTATGGATATCAAAACTCACATCATCTACAGCTTTAGTGATTGTACGTCCATTTTTGAAGTATTGCTTTAAATGCTTTACTTGCAAAATCTTTTCTTTTTCTGACATATAAATCTCCTCTCGCTGTTGCTAGTTTTGTGCCTTATTTTCTTCTTGCATCAATTCAAATTTCTTCCAACGTCTTTGAATTTCAGCCGGTGGTTCTACTTTAGGTGCTCCTGGTGCAAGTAACCAAGTAGCCGCATAATGTGTATCTGATACTTTGAAAAATGGTGGTTTACGCTCAATATCAATTTTCATTGCATACTTGTTTCTTGGTGCAAACGGATCACCCTTAGGTGGATCAAGTAAATCTGGGGGTGTACCCGGAATTGATTCCAAGGTATTACTTTCAAGAGTTGGCATTGAATTAATGAGTCCCCAAGCATATGGATGTTGTGGATTATAAAAGATATCATCAACAGTACCATATTCAAGAAATTCACCAGCGTACATTACAGCAACTCGATCTGCCATTCCGGCAACAACACCTAAATCGTGGGTAATAAAGATAATTGAAGTCTTTACTCTCTTTTGTAAATCCTTCATTAAATCAAGGATTTCAGCTTGTACTGTAACGTCAAGAGCTGTTGTTGGTTCATCAGCAAGCAAAATTTCTGGCTCACAAATGAGGGCAATCGCAATCACGATTCTTTGACGCATCCCACCTGAAAATTGGTGTGGATATTGATTAATTCTTTCTTCAGCGTCAGGAATTCCAACAGCTTTCATCATGTCGAGAGCTTTTGCCCAAGCTTCTTTTTTAGAAGCTCCCTTATGTTTAATTAAAGGCTCTGCAATTTGTTGACCAATCTTCATGGTTGGATCCAGTGAAGTCATTGGATCTTGGAAAATCATGGCAATTTCATTACCACGAATTTTTTGCCATTCTTTTTCAGAAATATCCAATAAATTTTTACCGTGAAAATTTATTTCTCCACCCATAATTTGAGCATTACGAGCAAGAAGTCCAATAATTGAACGAGTAGTAACAGATTTTCCTGAACCTGATTCACCAACAATTGCCAAGGTTTCTCCCTCATTCAAATGAAAGGAGACATCACGAATTGCCTTTACTTCACCTGCATAAGTGTGAAAATCAATTTTCAAATTTTTAACATCCAAAATTTTCTTTGGCATTTAGTTTTGCCTCCTATCTTTGTCCTTTAGGGTCAAATGCATCACGCAAGCCATCACCAAGTAAGTTAAATGCAATCATCAAGATACATAAAACAATTGCTGGATACCACATCTGATATGGTAAGAATTGGAAGTTCTTTTGGCCTTCATTCAGAAGCACACCAAGTGAGGTTTCCGGTGCAGTGATACCAATACCAATAAAACTTAGGAATGCTTCAAAGAAGATTGCACTTGGGATAGTATACATGGTTTGAATAATGATTAAACTTGATAAATTAGGAACAAGATGCTTCCATGCAATTTTCCAACCTGATTCACCTAATGACTGTGCTGCCAAAACATATTCTTCATTTTTCAAACTCAATGTTTCTGCACGAATTTGCCGGGCCATTGTCGTCCAACTTGAAATAGCAATTGCTAAAATAATTGAAGTAATACCTGGTTTTAAAACAACCAACATTAGAACCACAATAATTAAGTTAGGAACGGAAGAAATAATTTCGATAATCCGTTGCATAACGTTATCGACTCCTCCGCCTTTCCAACCAGAAATTATTCCATACATAACCCCGATCGTTAAATCAAAGAAAGCAGCTACTAAAGCAACAATTAAAGAAATTTTTGTACCATAAATAATTCTTTGACCTAATGAACGACCTAAGTAGTCAGTTCCTGCTATGAAATACTTATCCTTAGGAACATTATTTTGAGCATAGGCATCAACCCATTGGCCATTTTGCTTAATTTTACCGTTAAGACCATTAATAGCGCTCAATCCCGGAACTTTAGCAGGTAAATTAGCGTACTGCGGATGTGATTTTACCAATGTAGATTTATTAATAAATGGCGTTGAACCAAAAGCAACTATAACCATAAAAATAATAACGATTGCAGAGATTACAGCTGCTTTTCTTTGTTTGAATCTTATCCAAACATTTTGACTAAATGAAAGTGCAGGCCCAGCAATTTTTTCACTATCTTGAGCTTGTCCTTTTGGTAAAGGTTCAAAAGCATCTGGACTAAGTTTTAAATCTTTTTCATCCATATCTCTAAGCCTCACTTCCTGCTAATCTAATTCGTGGATCGATTAATCCGTAAACAATATCAGTGATTAAAAGAACAATTACTAGACCAATACAGTAGACCATTGTAATACCCATGATTGTTGGATAGTCATTAGTCAAAATTGACTTAACGAATTGTTCACCAATTCCAGGGATATTGAAAATATTTTCAATAACCATTGAACCAGTCATCAACGCTACAGCATAAGGTCCAATCAAAGTCACTAATGGAATTACTGAGTTACGCATTGCGTGCTTTCTAATAACTTCCATTCTACTTAACCCTTTTGCCTTACCTAATTCAATGTAGTCACTACTCAAAGTATCAACCATGCTAGTTCTAATAAATCGAGCCGTTTCAGCAAGCGGACCTACAGCTAAAGCAATAGTTGGCAAGATGGTTTGAGAAAATTGACCCCAACCAGCGATCGGGAACCATCCCAGTTTTAAACCAATGTAATATTGAAGAAGAACTGCTAAAACAAAGTTAGGAACAGATTTACCAATAATTGAAAAAACAGTTGCAGTAGAATCAGCCCAAGTACCTTGTTTCATGGCTGCAATCGCACCAACGATAACGCCGAGCACAACACCAAGAATCAATGCTTGAAGACCTAATTGAACTGAAGCACCGAGACGAGCACCAATTAATGATGAGACAGGTTGATTACTGTATTGGAAACTTGTTCCAAAATCACCGTGCAGCATACCGACAATATAAATCAAGTATTGTTGCCATACTGGTTTATTCAAACCATATTGTTGGTCCATGATATGTCTTTGCGTCATCGTCATCTTTGCTTCATTGGCATACGGTGATCCTGGCATCAATTTCATTAAGAAAAAGGTTACCGTTGCTACAATAAACAAAGTGAGGATCATATATAAAATACGCTTTATTAAGTATCTAGCCATATTTGCAGCTCCTTACTTTTTATTTAATCTTCACATTATTTTTTAATGTTAGTTTCTATTATAGCAAAACACAAAAAAATATCTAGTCATAATTAAAAAAATAAGAGAAAATCGCATTTTCTCTTATTTTTTTAATTAATATTTATTCGTAAATTGCAATAATAAATTGAACACTTAAGCTGCTTGATAGATATGATCCAAT
>NZ_PCZD01000090.1:0-4352 GCF_002553975.1 Lactobacillus sp. UMNPBX6 | reverse complement strand
TACCCGTGGTCTAGACTTTCACTAGACTAGATGAAATGTCATGCCCGACACACAAGAAAAAATCCTCATTCGTCTTTGAATGGGGATTTTCTTTGCTTATTTTCCTTGCTTGATGAAGCTTTGATCTGGCACCCGGATCAAGTAATAACGCGTTGCCAAATGCCCTGCGTGCATTCCAATACCGTTTTGCCAATTCTTCTTATATGTCGCCGTATAAATGGCTACATAAGCACGTTGATATTTCTTATCCATTTTCTTAAGCGTCTTTTTAACGTATGGAATCTTTTCTGCATTAACATCTAATGCCGTATCACCATACGCAATCGATGCATAATCACTAGACGCCGTGATTTTGCTTCCTGCCTTATAAAAAGTATATGACTGAGAACCGTATCTCTTCTTAGCTGAATCGATCGTGACATAGCTTGAATTGCCAACCCCTGTCTTCATTATCAGCGGTTCATATTTAACGCTTGAAGTAATTCGACTTGCATCTTCCAAATCTGGATTATCCATAAATGTTTGATTAAACATCCAGCCAGCTGCTACAAATAAAATGACCACCTCAACTATATTCAAGATAAAGTTAGGCCAGCTAAAGTGCTTATGCTGTTTAATAATCATCTTAATTCGTCTACGACGAATATTTTGGATAATAAATACTAAATACAGTATGATGGCAACCCAGATTAAGATACCAATAATATTCCAGCTAAACATGACGATTCCTCCTTGCTCTACATTATAGGGGAATTTTTTCAAAATTTGAATAGCTTAACTATTGAATACTTGGGATTTAGGTGAGAAGATAGGCATTGAGTACATTAGATTTATTAGGTAAAAATATGGTAGCAATAGCATTTTATTCAATAACTGGGCAAACTAAACGTTTTATTGATAAAACGCAATTAGAAGCCCATCAGATCAGCGATGCTAAACCCAAATTTGATATGGGTCAAAAGTACATTTTGATCGTTCCTGCATACCAGGATTTCATGATGGATTCAGTCGTTAACTTTTTAACGTATAAAGACAATAAAAAGAATATTATCGGAATTATCGGTTGTGGTAATCGTAACTTCAACGACCTTTTTGCTCAAACCGCGAAGAAGATCGCAGCTACGCTAAAAGTGCCGATTCTTTATTTATTGGAATTTAGTGGCACAAGTGAAGATGTCAAAAACGTTCGCAAGATTGTTCATGATCTTTCTACTGGTGAAAGCAACAAGAAAATCCAAAAACCTAAAGAATTACGTGGAAATATTAGCTTTTTGAGTGATTTTAGAGATTGAGTATGACTGAGAAATATTACGAAGCAATTAACTGGAATGACATGGAGGATCGTGTCGACAAATCCGCTTGGGCGAGACTAAACGATATTATTTGGGAACCTCGCAACGTTCCGGTTAGAGAAGATAAAAAAGAATTTATAAAATTAGATAAGCCAATTCAAGAAGCTTTGCTTCATGCTTTTGGAGCATTGTCTTTCTCGTCTGGCTTACAAATGCGTAACGGTATTGAACAGATTAAGGCGGACGCAATTACGCCTGAAGAATCTGCCGTTTTAAACGCGTTGCAATATTTGGAATCAATTGCCAATAAGGGTTACAGTTATGTTTTGCATGAGTTATCTGATGACAAGACTGTCGAAGAAACTTTGAATTGGGCAAACAATAATCCTTATTTGCAAAATAAGATCCATATTTTAAATAAAATCTATCAAAGTGGAGATGCCTTGCAGAAAAAAGCAGCTGATGTAATTTTGGAAACTGCTCTTTATCACTCTGGCTTTTTCGCCCCACTCTACTTGTTCGGTGACGGCAAGATGGTTAGAACTGCTGAAATTGTTAAGTTAGCCTTACGTGGTACTTCATTCAGCGGTATCTATCCTGGATATAAGTTCCGCTTAGGCTATAGCAAGCTTGGCAAGAATGAACAAGATAGATTAAAGGAATGGATCGACAACTTATACGATGAGTTAGTAGCTAACGAAGAAAAGCACATTCATTTAATGTATAAAGGCACTGGTTGGGAAGAAGATGTCAAACATTACTTCTACTACAGCGTCAATAAAGCTTATCTTAACTTAGGCTTTTCAGGTAAGTATCCTGATACAGCTGATACTATTAACGCGACAATCGAAAAAGGTGTAATTAAGAGTGCCGTATTGGAAGACTTCTTCTTCTACACCAATGACCATTCACTTAATAAATTTAAAGAAATCAAATAATATTAACCTTGATGTACTAAAGATCGAATCAAATTGATTCGGTCTTTTCTTTTGGCAAAAAAAGATCAATCACCTGCAAATATGCAAAATGATTGATCTAAAGTCTATCTATATAAATATGCATTCATTATGTTTAGAATTATTTATTGTTTTGATCTGAAAGAATTAGTCCTTAACAACGTTCTTAACGTTCAACCATTGGCTCTTGTTAATCTTAACGATCTTTTTGCCGTTGGCTTTCTTAACAGCTTTAGCAGTGAAGGTTGAACCCATTGAAACTTTCTTAGCAGTCTTCTTACCGTTAGCGTTTAAAACGTTAACTTTTTGATTCTTGGTGTCTTTTACAACAACGAAAATCTTGTCACCCTTTTTGATTGATGGGTTAGTAGGAGCAACTTCTGAAATACCTAACTTTGGAGCAGTGAAGCTAGCAGCTTGAGCAGCACCAGAACCAATACCCATCATACTAATTGAAGCAACTACAACTGAAACAACTTTAACAATTTTCTTTGAGTCTAACATAATGAATACCTCTATTTTCTAAATCACTTTAACTTGTTGGAACTTTTCGTTCCCTCATTCCTTACATCTTTATTATATAACATGTATTATATAATGCAAGGGCAAAATAAGACTTTTTTAAAAAGAAAATAGATGGCGAAAAAGCTTGCTATAATAACATTTGTTCCAAGTTTTGACTGGAAAAAGAGCAAAAATAAAAAACAAAAATTTTTGTTATCATTACAAAAAAGACCCGAATCACTTAGATTCGAGTCTAAAAACCTTATAAAACTACTTTTTCTTTTTAATTTCTTTTTTAGCAGTTTTGCTCTTCTTTGTTTCCTTCTTAGCAGTCTTCTTTTCTGGCGCTTCATATTTACGCACAACTGTCAGCTTTTCAATGATTGCTTCTACTAGTTGATCTACCACCTTATCAGCATCTTTTTCAACTTCTTCTTCAGTTGCCAATTGATCAATTCTAAAATGCGAAACATTAACATAATCAGACCGCGTTTCAAAATAAACATTAAGCGGATATTCTTGCCCTTCCTCAAAAAAATTGACAATCTTCTCATAATTGCCGTAAGGCAAGTTGATGATATTAGTCTCTAAAGCAAACGTAACCGGACGCTGACCTGTCACTGCCAGCTGAGTTTGCACTAATGAATCATGCTTGAACGCAGCAGCGACTTCCTTAATCATCTTCTCTGCATAAGGCTTGATCTTGCTCTTAGATTTGCTAATATCGCCATATTTTACTGTTTCAAGATCTTGAATGTAATCTTGATTTTCAATTTTATTATTTAAATCTTCTAAATTAATCTTCAAAATAAACTTTCCTTTTTGTTAATTCTACTCACTAACATACTACAAAAAATTTTTTTGTCATCACTTTTTAGAATTCATAATAAGATTTTGCTAGAATAGTACTCATGAAAAATAAAAAAATTAATTTAAAGTACTTATTTTTAATTATTCCAATTGGATTAATATTAGTGCTTAGTCTAACTTACCTTGCAAACAAAAATCAAATTGATGACGAAATTAATTGGATAATGATGAAAGAGAAACAAAAGCTCAATGTTCCTCTAGAAAATCAGCTTCCCGACCTGCCTAACGGCTGCGAGGTAACTAGTTTATCCATGCTTATGAACTATTATGGCATCAAAGTTACTAAAAATGAACTAGCACAGAACATTCAACACGTCGATTCTTTTACCGACAATGGCCGTTATCGCGGTAATCCTAATCAGGGCTTTGTCGGTCATATGACTGTAGCAAATGCCGGCTGGTGCGTTTATAATGGTCCGCTTTATAACGTTGCACGTAAATACACCAACCACATCGTTAATGCTTCCGGCAGTAATTTCCTGAAAATATTAAAACTGGTTTCCGATGGTCATCCCGTTTTAATTATTACTACTACAACCTTTAGCCGCGTCAACAATATGCAAACGTGGGAAACTAACTCAGGTAAGGTGAACGTTACACCATCATCACATGCTTGTGTAATTACAGGTTACAACAAGAAAAAGAAGGTTGTCTACCTTAACAATCCTTATGGATGTCAACTACCCTAGACTGAAGTCTAGGGCTTAGTGGCTCGTTAGCTTACGCTAAC
>NZ_PCZD01000008.1:0-50077 GCF_002553975.1 Lactobacillus sp. UMNPBX6 | reverse complement strand
GGAACCGTACGTCCGGTGCAATGAGAGGGGCGAGAATTAAACTCCCTCTACTCTATTTATTATTATATGAAATCAAGTCAAAAACTGCAATTAAATTGAGTTAAATGCTAGCGATATGAAGACTGTTGATCTTTATATTGTTCAACGAATTCTTTGGCCTGTTCAGCAAAAGCGGGCATCCCTGCCAACTTCATATTTTTATAGACTAGCATGCAAGTATCTATGTGTTTAGAATCATGGTCGTCATGATATGCAACCAAATTTTCCATTACAACTAGTGCATCTTTGAACAAAAAATTTTGATACCCCGTCTGCATTGATTTTTCTTCTTCAATGAAATATTTAGCAACATCATAACGATTATTTTCGATAGCTTGACTAACAATATTGAAAATTAAACCAGGCAATTCCATTTTGGTTTTCTTATCATCACCGTTTTTAAATTGTTTAATGATGTTCTTAGTAATTACGACATTGCTGTCTAGGTCATAGAAGGGCATAAAATTCGTATACAGTTCAAATTTAAAGCGATTAAAGTTAGGAATAGAGAAGATCTTATCCTTTAATTCCTGGCGCAATTCATTGTCAGGCTCTTTGTCAGGCTTTTTTATTGATTCTAAGGTGCCTTTTGTTACTAAAAGAATAGTTGCCTTTGTGTCTTTATCTAGCTTACTGTTTTCAATTTCTTTCAATAGATTTTGGATACGCTCACGATCATTTGCATAGTATGCAGTATCTATTTCTGTACTAAAATAATCAGTTTGAGTATCCCGGTCTCGATTAACTTTATTCATTTTCTTGAAAAAATCTGCTGGTGCAATTTTATTCTTGTTTAAAATTGCTAACAGATCTTCTGCTGTAATGCGATGGGTATCTTTTTCTATCTTGGAATAATAAGAAGGACTAACAACTCCGGCAATAAATTCTTTTTGCTTTTTTCCTTGTTCAATACGGTATTGCTTCAATAGCTCACCAATTGTCATCAACAAATCACCTCAAAAAATGTCAAATACGAAATTTTTAAAAATAATTTTAATTCCTTGCTAAGATTAAATCAACATTAAAACAAAGGAGTTAAACATTATGAAGAATAATAAAGATTACAGAACAATATCAGTTGTAAGTTTCCTTTCAAGAACTCAAGTAAATAGCTCACTTACGCAATATGTCATGTCATTGATTTAATTTAATTCTCATATGTAATAATTGTAAAAAAACAGAGTAAGAATAAGAGGTAATTAAGAATGAAACATTTTAATATTCGAGGTGGCATTGGTGATGTCACTGTTCCCAACACTAAGACACGTCCTCAAGATAACTTATACTTGGCAATTAATTCAAACTGGATGGAAAAAACGCAAATTCCTGCTGATCAACCTTATATCGGTGGTTTTAGAGAACTTGATATAAAAGTAAAGAAAAAGCTTAGAAAAGACTTGGCTGACTTTATGAATGGTAAAAAGGCTTTACCTCAAATTGCTAACTTTGATAAAGTGGTAAAGCTTTATGAACAAGCAGCCAACATGAAAACAAGAAATGATCTTGGTGCAAAACCAATTAAAAAAGATTTACAACGGTTACTTGAGTTGCAATCTTTTGCTGATTTGAATGAGCAAGCTGCACAATTGTTTAAGCAAGATTTTAAATTACCATTTGCATTTGAAGTTGACCAAGATCTTAAAGATACTGATCAAAACGCTTTTTATTTTGCAGCTCCGGGATTAGTCTTGCCTGATGCTTCCAGTTATCAGAATAAAGATAATGCTAAAAAGTTATTGGGCGTCTTTGCGAAACAGATGAAGCATGTATTAGAGTTAATCGGTTTTGGTGAAGATGATAGTGAGATGTATGCTGAACAGGCAGTTGCTTTTGATCAAAAGCTTGCTCCATTAATCAAATCTCAAGAGGAAAATAACGACTTTGCGGCGATGTATAATCCATACTACCTTAAAGATTTTGTTAACCAGTTTAAAGAATTTGAGATGGGGAACTTCTTAAATCAAATTTTAGCCAAACAAAAAGTAGATAAAATCATCGTTACTGAACCTAAACTTTTTGAGCATATTAATGAAGTAGTTAATGATGCACACTTTGCTGAACTTAAGTCATGGATGATCGTGAAATTTGCATATGGATATGCCAATTATCTTTCTCGAGAATTACGTGAAGCAAACTTTCCCTATTCTCAAGCAGTTTATGGTATCCAAGAGTTAAGCTCATCTGCTAAGCAAGCATATGGAATTACCGCAGATGAGTTAGGTGAATTTGTTGGTGTCTACTATGGGAAGAATTACTTCGGTGATAAAGCCAAAAAAGACGTTGAACAGATGACTTACCACATGATTTCGGTCTACAATGAACGACTTAAAAATAATGATTGGTTATCTGAAGCAACAAAAAAAGAAGCACTTAAAAAGTTAAGCACACTTAAAGTTAAAATCGGATATCCTACTAAGCTGCCAGAGGTCTACGATCAAATTACTCTCGGTAATAATTTGTACGATAGCATTCGTAAGATTAGACAAACTAAGCAAGCATTTAACATTACAAAATTGAACCAAAAATTTGATCGTCAACTTTGGGCTGAAGATATGCCTGCGATGATCATTAACGCTGGGTATGCACCTACTAATAATGACATTACTTTCCCTGCTGCTATTTTTCAAGCACCATTTTACAGTTCTGAGAATACCAGTAGTGAAAACTATGGTGGTATCGGTGCTGTAATTGCTCATGAAATTAGTCATGCTTTTGATCCGAATGGTTCTAAATTTGATGAAAAAGGTAATTTACGTGATTGGTGGTCAAAAGAAGATTTCGAAAAATTTGCTGAATTAGCACAAGCTGAAGTAAAGCTATTTGATGGAATCCAGATTGGAAGAACCAAAGTCAATGGTCATCAAACCGTGGGAGAAAATGTCGCAGATCTCGGTGGATTGACTGCTGCCGTTAAGGCATGTGCCGAAGAAAAAGGTAATTTGACCGAATTGTTTGAAAATTGGGCACGTATCTGGCGTAGAAAGATGGGAGCTGAGGTTAGACAGACCTTGGCAGAACTTGATCCACATGCTCCTGGAGAGATGAGAGCTAACGTTGCGGCTCAATGTTTGGATGAATTTTATGAAGCATTCAATGTCAGTGAAAACGATGGTATGTGGCTAGATCCAGAGCAACGAGTAAGAATCTGGTAAAATTATTGAAATAATGTTTGACTCCATAGTAAAAGGCTCCAATTGGAGCCTTTTTAGTTATTCAATTTTGTCATTGATTAATTCAGATTTAGATATTTTCTTGAACTTATAAAGCTTCCATAACAGACAAACAATATCAATTACAATGTAGAATAATCCAATCTTAATGCCAGTTTGTAGCCATGACCAGGGAATTAAATTGATAAACTTAAGACCGATTAATAGAATTACACCACCGATGATACTGCCTAATAGATCTTCTTTAATTTTCTTCATCCTATCCCTCAATCATAAAGTATTTTTTAGAAGTATATAATGAGCCAAAATCTAACATTAGTTGCAACGCGTCTGATACAGACACGAGGCGTCTCCTTTCTATTAGGATGTTGGCATGAGTCAAAAATCACTCATAAGCACCATCTCCTTCAAGGATAGCCACCGCTTCAGCTTTTCTACAGATAAAATTATACTAAATCCAAATATACGTTCACAAGCGAACACGAAAAATCGTTTTCACGTTAGTGGGAACGATTTTCTTTTCCATAAAAAGAACGCAAAATTAGCCAAACAATAGTGGCAAGGACCGCAATATCAAAGCTCCAAATGCCAGGATGAAAACCACTAACTAATGGAATAAAGCCAATAATAGCAACAAATTGATCATGGATAGCAGGTAGGTGTGGATCTTGCATCCAGCCGTAAATTTTGACTGCCATGAAAATAATAGTTATGACCCAGGCAATAATTGCAATGATTGCGGGAATCTTTTTAGCTAAGCGTATTTTCTCTGTAGAATTCATTCATCGTCCTCCCAAATTTGTTTAACATCCTTGAAGGCTTCTAATAATTGTTGTGCATGTTGTGAGCAGTTTAATTGTATCAAATTATTGAATATTGCTAGAACGGGCTGTTCATCTCCAGTATGACAATAGTCGATGACCCGTTGTAAAAAGGTTAAGGAGAGATCAAAGAACATGAAATGAGGCGGAAGTTCAACCCTACGCAATTCATCTAATAGCTGTTGTGCATAGTCTAGTTTCTTTTTAAAGATAAAAGCAATAACAGTGTCCGAGAGACCGCCCATAAAGATTGTGAGATTATCCCTCAAATCGTTCACTTGGTCAAAGTTATGAACGATTCGCATAGCGATCTTGAAACCAATTTCGGAATTCAACAAGAAAGGTGAATTGGCAAACAAGATAATATTATATTTTGACCAAACTGTTGTGTGCAGTAAGTAAGAACCAATTCTTTGAATATCAGCAGTGGTCAAGTAATTCTTCCCCTCAATTAAAAGCAGTTGGTTACAGACTAGCATAATATTCTTTAATTCAAGGATGTTTTTGCTAGCGTGATATTTAGCTAAATGAGCCTGCACGTATTTACGTAATACGGGAACGTCTTCATCCTTGATTGCCGCAATTATTTCATCAGGCAGTTCAAATTCCGCTTCGATATTTGCACGTTCGGTGAATTCATCTAGCGTAATGTTAATGCGCTTAAGTAACGCAATTGCCGTACTGAATTCTACTTCTACCTGGTTGTTTTCCCAGCGAGAAAGTTTAGAAATTGAACAAATTCCCTGGCACGCCTCAGTTTGCGTGATTTCTTGTTCTTTGCGTAAATCTTTATAAACTGAACCATATTTAAACATGTCATACCTCGATTTGCAGATCTGCAAATTCCTTACATTTTCATTCATTATCCTGCGATACTAAGAACAATTCAAGTAGCGAGGGATAGAAATGAAAAGAGGAATGAAAATGTTAATTTTGGCTATTGTAATTATGTTAGTTATCTTAGAAATTTTAAAGGTGCAGGATATGAATAAAGCTAGTTCAGAATAAGTAGTACAAAAAGTTTTAACCAACCGCAAATTTAATCAAGTAAAAGTTGATACCAGTAATGCAAATATTAAAGTCAAACAAGGCAATCATTACCGTGTTCTTTTTGAGGGAAGACATAAGTTGCTTCCAAAAGTTGAAGTCAAGAATAAGCAATTAATTGTTGAAGATAAAGATGGCATTAAGGTAGTTAATGGAAATCTCTTTGACTTATTCAAAAAACATTCTGCAGTACCGCAAATTACGATTGAACTGCCAGATGAAAAGTTGAAAAATATTGAAATTGATGATTCTAACGGTAGCGTTACGGTTCAAGGCGTTGCTGTTAGTCAAGGTGAAATTGATCTTTCAAATGGTAATATTATGGTCGATCATAGTACAGCTGGCGGTTATGATCTGGATACGTCGAATGGACACGTTGAGATAAATGGTTCAAATAAAGGCGACTCTTACAGCAAAAATGACAAGGCGCGAAGAGTATTAAGTATTGATAATTCAAATGGTGACATAACGGTAAGTTACGGGGGATAGAAATATGATTTACAAATACTCTTCACATTCTAAATTCATCAGCATGATTATCTTCGGCTTAATTGCCAGTATGCAACAGATTATCGTGGCTTATATGGTGCAGGCATTGACTAATATTGCTACGCAAAGAAGCTTTAGTGACTTACCGCAAATTTTGCTAATTGCTGTTAGCGGCTTATTGATTACCTTTTTAGCTTCACTTATTTTCAATCGCTTAAAAACAGGTGCGATTCAGGAAGCAAATACTACTTTACGGCTTGGCATCTTAAAAGGGATGCTTAAACAATCTAGTGATGAAAATACTACTAGCTTAGGTTATCTAACTACAGATTTTAAGCTCTTAGAAACTAATCGCTTTGATGCAGAAATTGAAATTATGATGCAAGCGTACATGATTATTTTTGCATTAGGCTATGCATTGTCGGTTAACTGGTTAGTAACCTTGCTTTTTCTAATAGGTTCATGCTTACCGATGATTGTATCCAGCCTTTTTCAAAAGAAAATTCAAACTGCTTCCGAAAATTGGACCAACGCCAATGATAAGTATGTTAGTCATATCAAGAATTTTTTAACTGGTAGTTCAACATTCAAGTTGTATGGCAAGCAAGATAATGCTGTTAAGAAGAGTAGGGTATTTGTTAACCAATTAGAAGCAGCACTGTGCAAGATGAATTTACTGAACTTGGACACAGTTTCATGGGTCAGCTTGATTGCTAACTTGTTTACCTTTACAGTGCCATTCTTAGTAGGGATTTACATGGTAGTTAATGGACAAACTACATTGGGTGCATTATTTGCAATTGTGCAGTTGTCGAATTCTTTTGTTAATCCAATTTTGACAATTTTAGAGGGTCGCAATAAGTTATCAACTACTAAAAAGATTGTTGCTAAAGCTGAAAAGTATATTGCCGAAGGCAAGAAAACTGAAGACGTTTCTGAAAATGATTTTAGTGAATTGGAAGTGGATGATTTAACTTTAATTAGAAAAGATCAGGAGTTGGCTAGACGTCTTAATTTAAAGATTAAGGCTGAACAAAAAGTAGCAGTTATTGGGCCATCGGGTACCGGGAAATCAACGCTTTTGCAATATTTAATGACAGGAGAATTCGGTCAGGCTAAAGATATTATTTTGAATAATAGCCAAGCTAAGGCTGGAGAATTTGCTAATATCTTTTCATACGCTAGTCAAAGTCCAGTGATTTTTGCAGATACCTTGTGGTTTAATTTGACACTAGACGCAGATATTTCCCGGGAAATGGTAATGGAAGTCTGCACCAAGTTGGGACTAGACACCATCGTGAAAGAGAAGGGATGGGATTATTCTTTAGGGGATAATGCGGATCAATTATCAGGCGGGCAGCTGGCAAGAATTGAATTAGCTCGGGCCATTTTAATGAAGCGGCCAGTGTTGCTGCTTGATGAAATTAATGCATCCCTTGATAAAAAGACCTCAGATCAGATTCATGATTACTTGTTAGAGTCTGATTTGACCTTTGTGGAAGTAATTCACCATTATGAACCAGAAGAGTTACAGAGATATGATCAAGTAATCGATTTAGAACAGTTTGTTTAAGAATATGAAAAAATCCCCGACGTTTTTGTCGAGGATTTTCTATTTAGAATAGTGATATTTTAGTTGCCATATTTGAAGTTCTGTTGCCGTAACTGAATAAACCATACGATCTTTGTGATTAATTTGTCGAGACCATGCACCGCTTAAATTTGCCTTTAAAGGTTCGGGTTTTCCTTTTCCAGTGAATGGATGGCGTTGACAATCTTTAATGAGGCTATCGATTTTCTTGGAAGTTTTTTTATCTTCTTTCTTCCACTCTAGATATTCATCCCAGGCATTATAGTTAAAATTTACGTTAAGCTTCGTCATCTTTAGTTAGGGCCTCGAATTCTTCTGGAGTTAAGATTTTGTTTCGGGTGTCTTTATTTTCAAACGATTCTTTAGCTTCCGCTAATGCATCACGATTTGCCTTAGTCCCTAGAAGATATGAGGTCTCTTGCCATGAATCATATTCTTTTTGTGAAATAATTACGACGTTTTTGTCTTTAGGACGAGCAACGATAACTGTAGTATCATAGTCATTAATGTCATCAGCAATTTTTTTAAAGTTATTACGTAAGTCACGAGCAGTAACTGCTTTAATATTATTTGGTGTTTGTAACATGTTCCATCATCTCCTAACAGTATTATATTATGTAGGCTAAATTGTGTCTACGTTTTATAATTAAAAAATCTAGTATTCGTTCATAAGCGAACATGAAAAAATCCCCGACGTTTTTGTCGAGGATTTTCTTTTACATAAATTCTTTACTATCTTTTTGTTTCTTAATGAAATAATTCAAAATAAATGGTGAAAGTACCGTTGTAACGATGATTACCAAAATCAAGCTTGAGTAAATATCTTCAGGGAAGAGGTGATGGGTAATCCCGATCTGTGCCACGATTAAGGCAACTTCACCACGAGAAATCATACCGGCACCTACAATGTTACCCTCATTCTTAGTAAAGCCGAAGACTTCACTTGAGTATTTACCAGCCCAGAATTTAGATAAGAGGGCTAAGATTGTCATTACGATAATGAACCAAATATCCTTGAAGAAGCTCTCAAAGGTCATTGAAAGACCGATGTCGGCAAAGAATACCGGAATAAAGATCGCATAACCGATTGCGGAAACTGAAGAGTGAACTTCTTTATATTGTGGCGTCTGTCTAATAGCCAAGCCACCAAAGAATGCACCTACAACGGCAGATAATCCAACAAAGTCGGCAGCCCAAGCCATAGTTAAAGCTAAGACAAGCGAACCGATAACTACAGAGTAGTCAACATCGATTTTTTCGGAAGCCTTCATAAAGTATGGGGCAACGAACTTAAAGATGACCCAAACAACTACAAAGTAGACAATTTCAATCAAAATATTGATAAAGAAGTTGTTAGTTAAACCGCTCTTACCGCCTTCGTGACTGAAAGTAGTGAACAAACTTAAAACAACTACGGCTAAGATATCATCAACTACAGCCGCACCTAAAATTGCTGTACCGGCACGGGTATGAAGTTGTCGTGCTTCTTGCAATACTACAACCGAAATTGAAACACTGGTTGCCGCAAAGACAATTCCGATAAAGAGTGCCTCAAGTGGCTTCATACCGAAGAAGTAGCTGGCAATTCCCATGAAGACAACTGGTAAGATAACCCCGACACTAGCGACGGTGAAACTTAATTTGAAGTATTTCTTTAGTAAATCGAGGTCACTTTCCAGGCCTGCTAAGAACATTAACAGGATAACCCCGAATTCTGAGAATAGACTGACAATATCGTTTGGCGTTACCCAATTTAGGATAGCTGGTCCAAGTAAGATTCCTGACAATAATTGTCCGATAACTGCAGGCATATTAAAGCGAGCAAAGAGCTGACCTAATAAGACTGTAGTTAATAGGATTAAGATTAATTCCCCTAAAAAATGCATGTATTCCCTTTCTATAAAAAAGCAAAAAGCCTTCAAGGTGCCTCTTGACCCAAAGAAGCAAATCTTGAAAGCTTTTATTCTGATAAAAACCCAACCACTAAATGAAATATTCAGTTGAGTTTAATTTTAATATTTTCCTAAACTAGATGCAAATTAGGTTGCAATTAAATCAATCTTCGCGATAACTTTTTTCCTTGCCAAACGGTTCTTCTTTAATATAAACTGTCCATTTTCCGTTTGATTTTAGGGCACTGATTGAATATTTATAAGGCGTTTCTAGATCATCATGTTTGCCTATCTTATATCCAACTTTGTTGAAGAGTTGTCTATTCTTATTCAATGTTTTTTGATTAGAAAATGAACTTTTATATTCATAGATGTGAAAGAATTTTATTCGAGCTTTTACGGGCTCAAGACTAATTGCATTTTACTGTATGCAATATTTTCTTGATGATTAACGTATAACTCGTAACTAGAATTAAGTACACAGAAAAGAATAGGTGGGACGATGAGTATCAAAAGTATTATTGATATTATTTTAGTTTTCATCTTCAGATATGGTACTCCTTGGTGATGTTTAGAAATTATGCTAAGAGAATTACTTATAATGATGTGGTCTCTTTCTTTAAGATTATAATATGATACCTTTAGAGTTAAACAATTTAATAAAATAAAAAGCTCTAGAATCATCTCGACTCTAGAGCTTTTTATTTTGTTAATATCTAATTTTTACTTACTCTTCCAAACCAAATTGCTTATTGCTTGGCTTAGTCTTAGCAAGAAGTCCCAAACTGATAGTGATCATGTCGACAACTTCCTGTAAGATAGCACCCCAAAAGGCAGGAATGACACCGGTGAAGGCGATCAATTCGATGATGATAACCACACCAATAGCAGTTAAAACATCGATGTTGGCAACCTTCATTGTATGTTTAGAAATAGCAACCGCATCATTAACCTTAGATAAATCGTTAACCATGATAACGGCATCGGCACTTTCACTGGCAGCTGTTGCGCCTTTAGCACCCATAGCGATACCGACATCAGCGGCAGTTAAACTTGGAGCATCGTTAACACCGTCACCAGTCATAACGACAGGACGCAAGTCTTTTGGTACTTCCTTGATAGCCTTAATCTTTTCAGCTGGTAAAAGATCGGCACGAATATCAGTAATGCCAGCTTTTTTACCAACCTTTTCAGCAACTTGCTTGTGGTCACCAGTAAGCATCATGATGTCTTCTGCACCTTGGCGCTTCAACTTCGCAATTGTATCAGCCGTTTCTGGACGAATTTCATCCATCATAGTAATGTAACCGGCAAACTTGCCATCGACTGAAACGAAGACAGCAGTTGAAGTTATGTCAATCTTTTCATGATTAGGATCTACGAAACTTAATTTACCCACCTTAACATGCTTGCCATTGACGTCACCTTCAACACCTTGAGCGGTAGTTTCCTTTAAGTTGGTAACTGGCTTGATTAACTTGCTGTCAGTAGCCTTAACCAAAGAACTGGCAATAACGTGGCTAGATTGTTGTTCAACACTAGCAGCTAAGCTTTGTAATTCTTCTTTTGAAAGAGCATCGCCTTCAGGGATGATTTGGTCAACCACCAATTGATTTTCAGTTAAAGTACCAGTCTTATCAAAGGCAAAAGTCTTAGCACGAGCTAACTTTTCAAGAGTTGGACCTGACTTAACAATAATGTGGTGAGCTGACATTGAACTCATACCACTGACTAAAGCAACAGGAGCTGCGATCAAAAGTGGACATGGAGAAGCAACAACCATAACTTCCGCAAATCTTGTAGCATCCCCAGACACTGCCCATGCAACACCACCAATAATCAATGAGATGATGGTAAATGGAACGGCGTAACGGTCGGCCATCTTAACGAACTTAGCTGGTTGAGCTTGTGATGACTTAACCAAAGCGACAATTGACTGATATTCTGAGTCCTTAGCAGCCTTAGTAACCTTCATCTGGACGGCAGCATCACCGTTAACGGAACCAGACATCAAGTCATCGCCTGGCTTTTTAGCAACAGGAACAGATTCACCGGTCAATGATGATTGGTCAAAGTTTGATTCACCTTTAACAATTTCACCATCAA
The DNA here is from genome assembly GCF_002553975.1 of Lactobacillus sp. UMNPBX6. Taxonomy (NCBI): domain Bacteria; kingdom Bacillati; phylum Bacillota; class Bacilli; order Lactobacillales; family Lactobacillaceae; genus Lactobacillus; species Lactobacillus sp. UMNPBX6. The sequence continues at coordinate 38,922 of NZ_PCZD01000008.1, read as the reverse complement.
CTGGAACTTGTTGACCTGGTTTAATTAAAACAATGTCACCGATTTTCAAATCATCAACATTGACTTCGGTAATCTTGCCGTTGATTAACTTGTTGGCGATTCTAGGAGTATTGTTCAAAAGGGAACGCAATTCCTTGCTGGCTTGACCTGTAGCGTAGTCCTCCAGAGTTTCACCACCAGTAGACATTACCAAGATCATCCATTCAGCCCAATAATTGTTGATTAAAATAGTAGAAACAATCGCAATTACGGCTAAAATATCGACACCGTAACGGCCGGATTTCCAGTCATTGAATATTTCCATTAACAAAAGAACGGAAATCCAAATACCCAAAATGTCGATGATAATTGCTTGCGGATTCATTTGCAATTTAAGAATTGGCGTTACAAATAGAGTAGAAGCATGTAAACCAAATTCAAAAATTAAACTTATTACCCCGGCAATTAAAACGACAATAAATTTCCATTGACGTTTCATATGTATAGCCTCCAAAAAAGTAAATATATCACTCTACTCAAAACATTCTAACATTCTTTTACCATAAGAATACGTAAATAGAATTCTATTTTTCTTCATTAAAAAAGGCAGTCCATAATAGACTGCCCGTGGGTTATTTTATTTTGATTGATTTGTAGTGCTTATCATATGTATGGGTAACATAGTTAAAGGCTTTGATCCACTCTCGTCTAGTAAGTAATCCTTGGAAAACGCCGCGGTCATCGACGACCGGTAAAAAGGCGTTGTTAATCAATAAATGAAGCTGCGCCTCTAGCGTAGTTTCGACAAAATTTATTTTATCGAACTTGGTTTGCATGACATCTTTAACCTTTAATTGATCTAAAGGTGCGGTAGAAATTTCTTCATTCGTTAGCATCTTGTCTGTAATCATAGCTAAACTAAGCAGACCAACCACTTTTTTATCTTTATCTAAAACTGGAATTTTAGAATATTTAACTTTAGTAAGGATTAAAAAGGCATGATATAAAGGATTGTCATCTTGAACAAAGGCAATCCGGCTAGCTGGAATTAAAAACGAACCTGATTTTTCTTGAATTAAGTGTTTGATTGATGGTGAAAACATATTTGCGCCTCTTTTCTATCTTAAGTATACAGGAAAAAAGGAAAAGGCCCGCAAGATTTTGCGGACCTTATTAGTTTCATCTACTTTGGAGGAGTAAGAATGAATGAAATAAAAAAGTGGGAGTATGTAACAAGTTTCTACCGCCTTGTTACATTTTTTATAATACAGGCTAAATGTGAATTAAAAATGTTCAAATTCTTATGAAAAGGTAAAGATTTGCTTGTGAAGTATTTAAGAAATTGATTTTGGGCATAAGAAAAGCTCACGCAACGCACGTGAGCCGAAAGGGATAGATATGAAATTGACTAATTGGAGTAAGTCAATTCTTTTTATTTTCATTATTTACTTGGAGGAGTATGAATGAAAAACAAAAAAGTTGAGTTGTAGTAGTAAGTGGAAGTCTTACTTGCTACATTACATAGTATAACCTTAAATTGTGAAAAAAGTGTGACGAAATAAACTTTATTTTCGAAAAATCTATATTTTTAATGAAAATTCGTGGCAGATTAGTAAAAGTATAATGAATGTGGCTATAATGTTAGACATGTCAAAAAGGTAAAGAAAGGAACAGTTCGGTGAAAAAATTTGGAAAGTTTGTTTTGCAATTGATAATAACTGTTCTCATCTTAGTAGGTGTCGGAACAGGCGGCTATTTTGGCTATCAATGGTTGCAGAAACAAGAGATGCTGCGAGAGCGTCCTAAAGTAGTAAAAGCTAATGATGGAACAAATACGAGTGCAGCTTGGCATAATTTCAAAAACTATCAAAAAGCTTTACGTGAAAACTATCCTTTTATTAATAAAGTATCTACTTATGTTCCGCCGAGGACATGGGACGGAAAAGATTTTATTATTCCAGGACTGATTTCAACTAAGGCCTACAATTTTAAAACTAAGAAATACGATGTAGCAACTGCAATGACGCCTCAAGGAATCGCGGTAGCGAGCAAGTACATTTTAATTACTGCCTATGACGGGGATCATGTTCATGCTTCCGTTATCTATGTTTTAGATAAAAAGACGGGTAAATATATTAAGACAATTCAAGTTCCAGGTAGGCCGCATTTAGGCGGTATTGCATATGATCCCGTTGCTAAAAATATTTGGATTACAGGTTCATTAGGTAAGTCCTCAGCTTTAGCCGCATTTTCATTAAAAGAAATGAAAGAATATAAGCCAGGAAGCAGAATTCCAATTAAATATGATCACCAGATTGCAATTCCAGCAGTTGAAAAAGCATCTGCAGTTACCTATTATGACAGTCAATTATTTGTTGGATTCTTCAATATGTATGGACGCGGCAAAGTTGCGGCATATCGAATTGCTCGTAGCGGCAAAAACAAAGGTTCGATTACTAATAATGAAGTGAAATCTGTTACGGGTACGCTGCAGTGGTCAGATCCAACTGGCGAAACTAGCATGGATAAGCAGATTCAAGGGATTGCAATTTATCAAAATAAGATCTTCTTGAGTCAGTCATACGGTAGCGGTAGTTCTAAGCTGTACGTTTTCCCAACTTCTGCCTTAAATGCACTAGATGAAAAGAATGCGGAGTTAGAACTAGAAATGCCGCCATATTTGGAGCAGATTACAGCTTATAAAGGGCAACTACTTTGTCTATTTGAATCCGCGTCGCAGCAATATGCTAAGCCGAATGTTGTAGTAATGGATCGGATTTTATCCATCAATATTAATGCGTTGTTTGGCAATTAGGATGAAAGGAAACAAGCGATGAATCTCAATTACCGTCAAAAGGAAATCTTTTGGTTGCGTTTTGCGGGCTGGTTTTGCCTGCTGCCTGCAACAACGTATCTGTATTTGTATCAAAATCTACACTCATGGTTTTGTTTAGGCGAATTAATCATTATCGTATTGTTTGCAGCGTATATTTTGGCCACGGCAAAAAGCGATCGTTGGACTGATCCTAAAAATATGATGCGACTATTGATCTTTGCTTTAATTTTTGTTGCGGTAATTATAGCCATTCCGCTGTACTTCGCATACCGCAATTGCAAAAAAATGCAATAATAAAACGCTTTCCGTATATTTTATGCAGCCTTAATTTAAGAAAAAGTTTAAATTTGTTAAAATATATAGCGATGATGCGCTGATTGTTGCTATTTGTAGTAATATAAGACAAAGTAATAAAATGTTACAAAAATATTACTTGAGGGAGAAACAATGGATAAGAAATCGAAAATTGATTCTCGAGGCAAACGCGTCGGTATGTTTGTCTTGAAAACGATTGTTTATTTTGGGATCCTGATGGCCCTTATTTATTTGTATGAATATAGTGGACTTACTTCAGTTCATTTCATTTATAACGAATTTTAAGGTAGGTGCTGTTACATGATTCAAGATGTTATTAAGAGAATAGATGAGATAGCTGAACAAGAACCAGATCGTGTTGTTTACGACTATCTTGGTAAAACCAATACATATGGCGAACTTAAGCAGCGTTCCAATGCGTGGGCACACAAGATTGCTGCGATGGATATTCCAGATCATGCTCCAATCATGATCTGGGGTGGTCAAACTTTTGAAATGGTTGCTAGTTTCCTTGGCTGTGTTAAGTCAGGTCACGCATATATTCCAATTGCTAGCTACTCAAACGCTGAACGTTTGACCATGATCCAAGATGTTTCAAAATCACCAATGGTTTTGGAAATTGATCCATTGCCAGATGTTGATTTGTCTGATGTTCAAGTGCTTAAGGCTAGTGAAGTTGAAGATGGCGACTTTACTGTTAATGAAGACGATTTTGTCGAAGGCGACGATAATTACTACATTATCTTTACTTCAGGTACAACTGGTAAGCCTAAGGGTGTACAAATTAGTCATGACAATTTGCTTAGTTTCGTAAACTGGGAATTATCAGACTTCAATTTGCCAGAAAATCCAAGCTTCTTGGCACAAGCACCATATTCTTTCGACTTGTCAGTTATGAGTCTTTACCCAGCACTTGTTTCTGCTGGTAAGTTAGTGGTACTTCCACATGATGTTACTCAAAACTTTGGTAAATTATTCCAGACTTTGCCAAAGATGCAATTCAACGTATGGGTATCTACACCATCATTTGCACAAATGTGCTTCTTAGATAAGACTTTTGATAGTGAACATCACCCAGATTTGACTCACTTCTTATTCTGTGGGGAAGAATTACCACACAGTGAAGCAGACATGCTTAAGAAGAGATTCCCAGAAAGTCACATCTTCAACACTTACGGTCCAACTGAAACTACAGTTGCTGTTACTCAAGTCGAAATTACTGACGAAGTACTTGAAAAGTATGACCGTTTGCCAATTGGTAAAGTTAAGGAAGATACTAAGATTACAATTGATACTTCAAAGGGTGATAAACCTGGCGAAGGTGAAATTATCATTAACGGTCCTAGCGTTTCTAAGGGTTACATGAATAACCCAGAAAAAACGGAAGCTGCTTTCTTCCATAAAGATGGCGAAAAGTATGCTAGCTACCGCAGTGGGGATGCCGGATTCTTTGATGACGGCGACATGCTATTTTATCGCGGTAGAATTGACTTCCAAATTAAGTTCAATGGTTACAGAATCGAACTTGAAGAAATCAACTTCTACTTAACTAAGAATAAATACGTTCGTTATGGCGTTGCGGCACCTAAATACAATAAGGACCACACTGTTAAGCAAATCGTTGCAGAAATCGAATTAAAGGAGGGCGTAGCGCGTCAGCACTCAGAAGCTGCTTTAACTAAGGAAATTCGTGAAGATTTAGCTAAGAACGTTATGCCTTACATGATTCCACAACGTTTTGTTTACCAAGATAAATTGCCAATTTCTCAAAATGGTAAGGTAGATATCAAAGCGGTTATTAAGGAGGTTAATAAGTAGTGAATTTTAATTTCATTAACTTACAACCTTATTCAAATCCGCAATATTTCATTTATTTGATGATTGCTTTAATCCCAATCATTTTGGGGTTATACTTCGGTCATCGTTTCAAGACATATGAAGCAATTTTCTCAATTGTTTTCTTATTCTTGATTTTTGATGGTAGTCACTGGCAACAAGGGGTTAACTTATTAATCTGGCTGGTTTATGAGTTTATTTTGACCTTTGCTTATCAGTATTATCGTCATCACGGTAAAAATAAGACTTGGGTATTTAGCTTAGCAGTAATTCTGGCAATTATTCCATTAGCTGCAGTTAAATATTTAACTGCTTTTCCTGATAATTCCATCGGCTTTGTAATTGGGTTCTTAGGTATTTCATATGTAACCTTTAAGACCGTTCAAGTTATTATGGAAATGCGTGATGGTGCGATTAAGAAGGTGGATCCTGTAACTTATGCAAGATTCTTGCTCTTCTTCCCAACCATTTCATCAGGTCCTATTGATCGTTACCGTAGATTTAAGAAGGATTATGAAAAGGTTCCTACAAGGGATGCATATATTACTGATTTGCAATATGCAGTAAGATATTTATTCCAAGGCTTTTTATATAAGTTTGTTATTGGTTGGTTCTTTGGTACTTATTGGTTACCAAAGATCACTGCCTCTGCATTAGCAGTCGGCAATGCAAATGGTGGTTTGAAGCTTTCATGGTGGGTACTTGCTTACATGTATTGTTACAGCATGTACTTGTTCTTTGACTTTGCAGGTTATTCATTATTTGCCGTATCAATTTCATACTTCATGGGTATTCATACCCCAATGAACTTCAATAAGCCATTTATTTCTAAGAACATTAAAGATTTCTGGAATCGTTGGCATATGACTTTGTCATTCTGGTTCCGTGACTACATCTATATGCGATTCTCTTTCTTTGCAATGAAGAAAAAATTGTTTAAGAATCGAATTAGATTGTCACAAGTTTCTTACTTCCTGTTGTTCTTAATCCAGGGTTTCTGGCACGGCTTAACGTGGTATTATATTGTTTATGGTATCTTCCACGCTTCAGCTATTTGTATCAACGATATGTGGCTTAGATTTAAGGGAAAGCATAAGAAGCAAATTCCATCTAACAAGTTTACTGAATGGTTCGCCATTTTCTTAACCTTTAACGTAGTTTGCTTCAGTTTCTTGATTTTCTCAGGATTTCTTAGTCAACTATGGTTCGGTTGGAAATAAGCTTATATAATATGGAATGATATTAATTAAGTATTTGTGTTGAATAGAGGTATTAATTATGGACACTAAACAAGGCGTATTAGACATTTTAAACGATTTAACTGGTGAAGATTTATCAGATCAAATGGATGAAAACATCTTTGACAATGGTTTGATGGACTCAATGGCAAGTGTACAAATGCTTTTGAGCTTACAAGAAAAGTTTGATATTGATGTTCCCGTTTCAGAATTCAAGCGTGCTGAATGGGATACTCCAAACAAGATTGTTGCAAAGGTGGAAAGCTTAGAAAATGAGTAATAAACGCCGGCTGTGGCAAATCTTTGGCCCAGTTATTTGCGCTTTTATCCTTTTATTAGTTGTATTCCTTATTCCCTGGGAAAGAACTTTTTCTAAGCAAACAATCTATGAAGCTGCTGCTTCACAAAATACAACTGTCTTTAAGGGCAGCACCATGAAGCAAGAAGCTTTTGATGACGGCTATGTACCTTTCTATGGTTCAAGTGAATTATCAAGATTTGATCCATTGCACCCTAGTGTAATTGCGGAAAAGTACCATCGAAACTACCGTCCATTCTTGCTTGGTGGTCCAGGTAGTCAATCTTTGGCTCAGTTTTTGGGGATGCAAGGCACAGCTAAGCAACTTAAGAATAAAAAGGCTGTTGTGATTATTTCACCACAATGGTTTACCAAAAAGGGTCAAGATCCTAATGCCTTTGCTTTGTATTATTCACCACTTCAAGCATGTAATTTCTTGTTAAGTGCTAAGAATAATAAGACTGATCGTTACGCTGCTAAGCGTTTGCTTGAAATGCCAGACGTTAAGGGCGAAATTAAGAATAGTCTTCAGCAAATTGCGGAAGGTAAGAAACTAACCACTTTCCAAAAGTTTTACTTAAACAATCGTCGTAGAATGCTCAGTAATGAAGATAACTTCTTCAGTGCATTCCAATTGCGCGATCGTGTAAATAAGATTCAAAAGAAAGCTAAAGTTTTACCAAGTGCATACTCTGTTAAGGCTTTGAATAAGGTCGCTGCAGAACAAGCTGCAATGCATACTAATTCAAATAACTTAGGAATTGACAATACTTTCTATAGAACTCGTTTGCCTAAGAAGGTATTGAAGCGTTTGAAGGGTAGTCAACGTAATTTCGACTATGTTCACTCAGTTGAATATGGTGACTTCCAATTAATGCTGGAACAATTTGCTAAGCAACATACTAATGTATTGTTCATTATTCCTCCAATTAACGGAAAATGGATGAAGTACACTGGTTTATCAGAAAAAATGTACCAGGAATCTGTTGCTAAGATTGAACACCAACTTGTTAACCAAGGTTTTGAAAATGTAGTAGATCTTTCAAAACGTGGTAATGAAAAGTACTTCATGGAAGATACTATTCACTTAGGTTGGAAAGGATGGGTTGCAGTTGATCAAGCTGTTAAGCCATTCATGGAATTACCAAATAGACGTTACAACTACTACATGTCTAACTACTACTACTCTAAGAAGTGGCAGAATAAAGACGATGTTAAGAGCGTCGATTTGACTAATAAGAACAGTTTAAAAGCAAAGTAGTGCGCCAGGCTATTGATCGTTTAGGCATTAAAGGATCTGTCTTGGTAACAAGCAACAGAAAACCTTTACTTGAGTACGCTACAAATAATAGTACTGACACTAGTTATTTGATTAATTCAGTGCAAAAATCAATGACTGCTGCGATGGTCATGCGTGAGGTACAAAAGGGAAAGCTGAGTTTAGATGATCCACTTTCTAAGTTTTACCCTAACGTAGATGGTGCAGATAATGTCAAGATTAGCAACTTGTTAACCATGACTTCTGGATTAGATCTAGAAACTGATCAACAATTGGGGACACCGGAATTTATTTCAGATGAAGCCAATATTGCTCACGATGCAAAATACACTGTGTTTGACGGTAGAAAGTTAGGCAAGTGGCATTATACAGCTGTAAACTACATTTACCTTTGTGGTATCTTGTCTAAGCTTGAACATAAGTCTTATGAAAAACTATTCCGTGAGACTTACATCAAGCCGCTTAAGTTAAAGCAAACCGAATTTTTATGGTCAAGCATGACTAAGTTGAAATCTGCAGGCTGGGTTCCAGGCTACGAAAGAAGTTCTGGTCAATTCATGAGAGTTGATCATGATCAGGCTGTGAAGGATGCACATAATGAATTAGGTGCAGGCTCTATTGTGATGTCTAATGCTGATTTAGCAAAAACGATTGAGTATATCCTACATGGTAAATTACTGACTAAAGAAAGCAGAAAAGTGCTTTTCAAGGGTAAGGCACCGTCATACTACAATGGTGGTTTTTATAACTTGAAGAAGTACAAGGCAGCTAATGGTGCTGGTGAAGGTTATTACACCTTCTTGCGTACTACCAAAGGTGCTAAGGACATGATTATTATTCAGGATAATCACACTGCTCATGGCGAATTTGGTAAGATTAAAAAGAAAGTAAACCGCATTATGTCGATAATGCTGCACTTTAATTAAAGAGAAAGGACGAGGCGTTGAGCCTCGTCTTTTTTGCGTATGTAAGTGAATTTGTTTAATATATAGCTAATACTATTTTAAATTATAAATATATAGAATAAAAAACAGCTTATGGTCTATAATTTAAGTGAATCATAAAAGCGATTTAATTGGAAAGCGCGAATATTATGGCAACTTTAGTTACATATGGTGTATTTGTTTTTATTGCAATAATGGGTATTGTTCAAATTTTAATTAGTAATTCTGTTATGAAGCAAACTGCTGGTAATAAAGGATATAATGCTGCCAACGTTGGACGCAATAGTAGAAGAATCGGTTATGCTTTAATTATCATAGGCATTGGGCTAATCATCTTATGGTCTGCTGGCAATGCCAATAATGGTGCTATCTATAAGTGGACTGCAATTGTTGCAGGAATTTTTGTAACAATTATCGGAATTTATAACGCTTGGCAAATTCACAAATCTATTAATGCTGAGCATCCCCTCAAAGAAGGTAAAAACGCAGGTCATCTTGCAATAGCAGTATTACAAATTATCTTTGGCATTATCGCAATTATTTGTGGATTATAACTATCAAAATAACAATCTGTATCAATCCGTGTCATTTTGCTTGTTTTTTATATTTTTGAATGCTAGAATTTTCATGTACCGCCGCTAGTAGTAGTCATTTTCTCCGGTAGCGAAAATGTTATCTTCTATATGTGGTCAGAGACGGCGGTCAACACTGTGTGAGCCTAGTTCCGTGTTGGTGGAATTAGGCTTTTTTGATACCATTTTTTATTGACTATAATCTACGCTTAGGTGACACTAATTATGTAACTGATATAGAAAGAGTGGGAAAATGGCTGTTACAAGAAAAGAATTAAAAGACAATGCCAAGCAATCCTTACGTGGAAATTGGGGCTGGGCAATAATTGTCTTCTTGATTACCGCAATTATCGTTGGCATTTTTACTGGCGCTGGTCACTGGTTAGATGAAACTTACATAAATTATGACGGAACCAATATTTTCTACCAATTTGCTAGTCCAATTGGATCAATTCTCCTTTGGATCGGTAGTTTCATTGGTTTGAGTAGAAACATTGCATTTCTAGAATTAAGAGACGATCAAAAAGAAGAAAAACCATATATGGCCGCATTTTCGGTCTTTACTGAGAATCGCTTTGGTCCAGAATTGATTAATTTCGTGCTGGTTTCTATTTTTACATTCTTATGGACTTGGCTTTTGATTATCCCAGGTATTATCAAAGCTTATTCTTATTCCATGACACCGTATATCGTGAAGGACATGGTAGCCAGCGATAAGCAAGTCGGTGCAACTGACGGAATTAATGCCAGCAAGGAGCTCATGAAGAGCCACAAGATGGATTTGTTTATCTTTGACTTAAGTTTCCTAGGCTGGAACATTTTGGCCGCTATAACCTGCGGAATTGGCTATTTATGGGTTACTCCATATTACCAAACTGCTAAAGCAAACTTTTACCGTCACATTGCAGGCGATAAGTTCTTAAAGTAAAAAAGCAAAATAAAATGCATCAGGTAAGTTTTTACCTGGTGCATTTTTTGATAGCTAATTATTTTTTAGTAAAGGTTAGCAGCCTTGATGTATTTGTTTTTGCCAATCTTGTAGTACTTTTTACCATGAATAGTCTTCTTACCGTGAACAGTAACAGAATGGTTCTTCTTCAAGGCCTTGTGCTTCTTACGCTTGCCGTTCTTATCGTAAACATAAGCGTTGTGCTTCAATACACGAGCCTTACCGGTATTCTTCTTAGGAGCTTGAGAAACTGCATTACCTGATGATGAAAGTGGCAAAACGTTGATGTTACCGTCTACGTTAAGGCCACGCCAGTTATCAGTAAATTGCCAAATTGAAACACCGTTCATTGATGGGAAGTAGTTAAAGTTAGGATTGTCGATACGACCTGAAATAGCGTATGAAGCAACCCATAAACTGTTAGGAAATGCATTAACTACTTTGTTAGTGTTAATGTTGTTTCTCAATACAGATGAACTAGCGTAAAGAAGTGGCTTGTAACCAGCATCCTTAACTTTCTTCATGAAAGCAATAATTGCGTTAGCAGTAGGGTTCTTACCCATGTTGATGTTGTTACCATCGCCTGATTCATAATCACAAGCAAGGTATGAACCTGGGTTAAGACCTACAGCCTTGGCTGATGCAATAGCATAATTTGCTTCACGCTTAGCAGCTGAAGTGCTTGCACTGAAAGTAGCGAAGTGGTAGCCCATTGGCATCATGTTTTGACGACGTGCGCTAGCAACTTGACCACTAGCCTTAGGGTTTCTGTAGCCTGTACCTTCACTAACCTTAACTACAGCAAACTTAGCGCCAGATCTAGCGTGAGCAGACAAGTCAGCACTTTGGTAACTAGCAACGTCAATCCCAAGTGAACGTGCAGCTACGGAAGTAGTTGAAGCTTGCACAGTTTGTGGAGCTTGAGCCTTTACTGCAGCGATACCTGTAGTTGAAAAAATAGCAACGCATGCTAATTTAGTAATAAATCTCTTCTTAAAAAACAACGTAAATCCCCCATGATTTTTTTATTAATAGAATTATAAATAATCAGTAACTTTCACATAGAAACATTTCAATCATAATGATTATTCTGAGGCGGGTCAAGCCTCCTAACGATAAATTAAACTATAGGTAATAATATGGTAACTAATGTAACTAATTTGTATTATTCCTCGACTAAATTTCTCTAAAAAGAAGCCCCTTTGTTCCCAAAAATGAAAAAATCCACGTATAATTAATGAGGCACAATGAGATAACGTAGATTTGAGGTTTTACTGTTGAATAAAAAGATCCTATCGGGTTCGTTTTGGCTATCGTTTGGTAGTATCGTATCGAGAATTCTAGGAGTTGTATATTTAATTCCTTGGTTGATTATGTTGGGGAGCTATCACAACCAATTGAATGCGCAAGCTCTGTTTAATTCTTCGTACACGCCTTATGCATTATTTTTATCTGTCGGAACCGCGGGGCTTCCTTCAGTTATTGCCCGGGAAGTATCACAATTAAATTCGCAAAATAGATATAAAGATAGTTTGTATATTACCAAGCTGGGACTCATTATCATGTTAGTAATGGGGTTAGCCTGCGGAATTTTGCTATATGTAACTGCACCAATCATTGCTAAAAACAGTCCGGTTGATTCTGTAGCTAGTGCAACGATTTCAATTCGTGTTTTAGTTCCAGCCGTAATTATTTTGCCATCAATGAGTATGGTAAGAGGATGGTTTCAAGGAAATAATGATATGAAGCCATACGGAATTTCCCAATTATGGGAACAATTTGCGCGGATTCTCTTTATTTTGTTGGCAACTCTTTTAGTTATTGAGGTTTTTCATCATAATTACGTAATCGCAGTTTATTTTAGCGTTTTCGGTGCTTGTGTTGGCGCTATTGCTAGTTATTTGTACCTCTTTGCGTATTTACGCAAGCGGTGGGGTCATTATAAGCAGCTTCTTGAAAATAGCGAAGAGCGTGCTTTAAACAACGTAACACGAAGCTTGCTTAATCTGTGGTATGCTTCTATACCTTTTGTTTTATTAGGTTCTTTTATTACCGTTACTCAATTAGTAGATCAATTATTGTTCAAGCAGGTATTGATTAATTTTAATCATCTCAGCAGCACTTACGTTAGCTATATTTATACGATTTTTTCAGCTAATCCTAGCAAGATTACTACGGTAATTATTTCTTTAGCGACGGCTGTATCTGAAACAAGTTTGCCATTATTAGCTGGACTTAAGTTTAAGAGTAAGGATCGACAAGAAAGCATTAAAAAATTATTGTTAGAAAACTACCGTTTACTTTTATTTGTATTATTACCAGTAGTAGCATTAGGTGCATTTGCGGCATCACCAATTTATACGGTGCTTTTTTCTCATGATAGTCTCGGCGCATATTATCTAGTTGAAAATATTGTCCAGAGTTTGTTAGCTGGACTAGTAATGAATTCGTTGACTCTACTGCTTGCTTTGAATATGAATAAACTAGCCGTGATTTACATGGTTTGGGGCGTTGTGTTTAAAGTGATCTTGCAAGTCCCAATGACTATGTTTATGAATGCGGACGGTGCAATTTTATCTACGGACATTTCATTTTTGATTGTAATTTGGCTTAGCTATCATAAACTTAACAAGACCTATGGCATTCGTCTTACTAGCTTATTGCCAATTGTGGTTACTAATGAGATTTATATAGTTATCTTGTTTATTTATCAATTGCTGATAGGAAATCACTTTAATCATTTAGGACGAGTGGGGAGTTTTATTTATTTAGCAATTTTTGGTTTAATCTTTTTAGGATTATACGTATTAATTTCGAACTTAATGGGTATTTCCCAAGAAATTTTTGGTAAAAAAATCGGCTATCGTTATTACCGTTATAAACATTATCATTAAAAAAGGCAGCAGGTTTTCCTGCCGCCTTTTTTAGTAGTTTTAATAGTTACGATTGATGTCGCCCATGCTGGAACGCATTGCTTCATCAACGTATCTTGACGTTTCAACATCAGCTTCTTTCAAAGCCTCTTGAACGTCTTTATAGCTCATTTGGTTAACGAGATAGAATCTCAATGCTGTATTAACTAAGTCATTAAAGTCAGTATCGTTAATTTCGTTATATTTGTCGATTAATTTAGCAATATCGCTATTTAATTCAAAGTGTTTTCTTGGCATAATTGTTCCCACCCTTTTCTATAAAGGCATTATAGCATAATGCTTGCTAATCAATTGATGACAAAGCATCTAGCATATTGATCTTTTTAATCTTGTGGTGAACTACAACTGCTAAGGCAGCAGTAATGATTGCTGGAATCAATGCGGAGAATACAAAGTTAAATGGATACATATTTGGATCAAACATTGCGGCATCTGGCGGCAAGCTGGTGATAATAAAGTGGTGCAGCCACCAACCGAAACCAAAGCCAACAATAATTCCTAATGCAGAGAGAATAATAGTCTCCCGATAGATATACATGGTAGCTTCATTGTCATAAAATCCCAACACCTTGATAGTAGCCAGCTCCCGAATTCTTTCTGCAACGTTGATGTTGGTCAAATTGTAGATAACGACAATGTCGAGCATCCCTGAAATCAAAATAAAGATAACTTCGTTCAGACTACCGGTGTAGCTGCCTAATATTTTTCTATTCGAAGAATTGGAAATCACTGTTTCAATTGCGGCCGTTTTGACTAACTTCCTGCTAATACGATTAACTTCTTGCGGTTCATGACTTCTCATAGTAACGAGATAGGCATTCGCAGCGTATTTTTGACCAGTAGCGCGGGCGTATTCTTTTTGATTCATAAAGACGTAATGCCCCAAATACATTTCACAAATTCCTTTAACTTTAAAGCGGTAAGTTTTTCAAGCGCTGTTTTTTAGAGAAATAGTTGAGCCTTTCCTGGCGTTTAACAAGGTAGCTAATTTTTCAGAAATAATTACGCCATCGTCAGGCAAAGTGAGTTTCTTTTTACTTTGCCTTTCTCTTAAATTGATTTATTTCCTAAAATTAGCGGCTGATTCTGGTGTAATCATCATGATGTTTTCAGTTGAACCGCTTTGATTAAGATGCTTGGTTAATTGCTGATACTGCACGGCATTTGTTTGTGTAATATCTTTTTCTTTAAAAATGCTATCTAATTCATGCTGCTCTTTTTTAGTAACATGTTTGCTCTTTAAAGCAATGATGTCATTTTTTTGGACAGCGGAATATTGAATATTGCCAATTCCCTGAAGAGAATCACGAATGCCGAATCCCATACCTAGCAAGCCTGTACAACCTGCTACGCCAAAAATGGTCATTAACATTCTACTCTTGTAGCGGAAGATGTTTCGTGCAGTAACTTTGGCAGAAAAACTCATGTGTTTCCATAACCAGGGGATGTGTTCCAGTAAAATACGAGAACCATTTTTAGGTGGTTTAGGTAAAAGCAATGCTGCTGGCTTTTCTTTTAGAGTTTGATAAAGCGTCAACATAGAAACAGCAGTAGTAGCAAGTAGTGCGATAATTAACGAAATAAGCAATGGCCACCAAGCAAAGTTAAGCTGGTAATCACTTCCCAATGTGGAACTAGCTAGGTAAGCCTTGATAATCATGTTAGGCAAGAAAGTATAACCTAAGCTAGCACCTAAGATCACGCCTAAAATTGCCGCAGAAGTGCTGTAAAGCAAGAACTTGAGCGCAATGCTAGCGTTGCTATAACCGAGTGCCTTAAATGTTCCAATATTAGTACGTTCTTCTTCTACGAAACGCATCATGGTAGTCAAACTGACCAATGCAGCAACGGCAAACAAAAAGACAGGGAAGACGTTGGCTAAAACTTCGACTCGCTCAGAATCAGCACGATAGGATGAATACCCTTGGCTTTCCTCACGACTGTTAATGGTATAGCTAGGATAATCGATTTGGATTTTATTTTTAGGTACCTCAATTTGCTCAGGCGTAATAGGGATGCCTTTTTTGATTAATTGCTCAGCGGCCTTCTTTTGATATTGTTTTTGATATAGCTGAACGTATTTATCGTATTTGTCTTGTCTATTCTTGTTTAAAGCCTTCTGCAATTTGTTTTGATCATGGTAAACGCGATTGCGATAAGTGACACTAAATGGGCTCAGATTAGCGGTGTTTTTAAAAGTTACACGTGAAACTTGATACACAGGTGAAGCGAACGCATTATGCGTTGTTACAGCGAATCCACTTAGTCGACCATTGCCGATATTGGTCTGACCGAATTGTGTTTTATCCAAAAATTCGCTTGATTTAACAAAGCCGACAATTTTATATGTTTTATTCTTTAGGATTCCTGGTTTGACGAAACTGATTTTTTCTCCGATGTGATACTTATTTTTTAGCAAATAAGAAAGAGCAATTTCTTTATTGTTTTCTGGGAAATGGCCCTTAATTCATAGCTTGAGAGATTATTTGACTGAGAGAATACCCGCAAGACATCTTGCTTATTTTTGACTTTTACATCTTGCAGATAGCCAAAGGTAGCCTGCTTAATTTCAGGGAGATTTTGAATGGTTGCTCGATCAGTTGAATTAATTCCGTAGTTGGAACTAACGGTGACATCGGCTAAATTGTGCTTAGTAAAAAAGTCCGCACCTGTTGCACGCATATCGGGGCCGGCTATTTTTAGTCCTACGAAGGCAAAAGTACCTAAACCAATTAGTAAGATAATTGCGATATAACGACCAAGCGAATGCGTTATGGCTTGGAAAGCGTCCTTCCATAAAATTGATTTGTGCATTATCAACACCTACCATTCAATGCTGCTGATATCCGCAGGCTGATCATTAGTTTCAATCTTTTGAATGCTACCGTCACGAATACGAATTACTTTATCCGCAATTGGTGCAATAGCGGCGTTATGGGTAACGATGAGCACAGTGGAGCCATTTTTTCGGCTCATGTCTTGTAGAATTTTTAAAATCTGTTTACCGGTTTTGTAATCGAGTGCTCCTGTTGGCTCATCACACAATAATAGCTCTGGCTTTTTCGCAATAGCACGAGCAATAGCGACACGTTGTTGTTCACCACCAGATAATTGAGCGGGAAAATTTTGCTCTCTATCAGATAAGTCTACTTCTCTTAAAGCCTCATCTGGATTCATTGCATCAGGCACGATTTGCGCAGCCAGTTCTACGTTTTCTTTTGCAGTTAGATTAGGGATTAAATTATAGAATTGAAAGACAAATCCCACATAATTTCTGCGGTAAGTTGTTAATTGTTTGGCGTTATAAGATGCAATGTTTTTGCCTGCGACGATCACATCACCGCTTGTATTAGGTTCCATTCCGCCTAGAATATTGAGCAGTGTGGATTTGCCTACTCCTGAAGAGCCTAAGATAACTACTAATTCTCCCTTATTAATAGAAAAAGTAATATCTTTATTGGCGTAAATAGTTGCATCCCCAGATTGATAAATTTTAGTATTATTTTTTAATTCTATATAGGCCATAATTATCAACTTCCTAGCATCATTGTATAATGTGATTAATATAAACTCATTCAATCATATTTATTGAAGATAGGTAAAGGGAAAAGCTATGGGAGAGAGAATAACCAACTTTATTCTTATCATAAGAAGATTACCAATATTTAGAATTTTTCAGCGAACTTTGGGGATGCTGATGCCAATTGCAATTATTGGTTCTTATTTTAAGTTGCTACGTGATGCTGTTTTTTCACCAGACAGTTTTATTTATAATATCCTGAATTTTGATTCAACTATGCCCGACAAAATATGGTATGCCGGTTCATTTATTTGTAACGGCTTTGTGCGGGTAACTTTTGGATTATTTGGTTTATATGCGGCATATTTTGCGGCACGTTATACAGCACGTTTATATCATAAAGATTCTACGTTAGCTGGTATGACTGCAGTAATGATAATTATGTTTTGTGCGTATGCAAGTAATGTGGGAAATAAGCTTAGTAATAAGTCAATGTTTTCATCTAGTGTATTGCAAATTAATGCTTTGTTACTTGCGTTACTAGTGGGATATGCAGTTGGTGAAATTTTCCATTGGTTAGGTAAAAATCACCAGCCTGTAGAATTTGAACATGTTCACCGAGTTAGAACTCGGGCCTGGAATGCGCTTTTGCCTGCATCTGTATCTATTATTGCGGGGATGATTTTGGGGATTATTATTTATGAATTGCAAATCAAGATATTGAGCTCCAGTACTTTTAAAGAATTGGTTATTCAAATCCAAAATTCCAACAATATATTTGAAATTATTGCATTGGCGTTTGTCGTTATGCTGCTTAGTTGGATTGGGATTGGCTATCCTTTAACTTCTTTATCTACGGCTGCAGCACTTACAAGCGGGACAGCTACTGTTAACCTCGATTATGCATTAAAACATGGCGGTTCATGGAATGTTCCTTATAAGTTTTTAGGTAGTTCGCTTGTTTATCCTTACGGTGCAATGGGCGGTGCTAGCGTTGTTTTAGCATTAATAGTAATCATTTTATTGTCACATCAAAATAAAGAGACAGAGAATATTGCCAAGGCTAATTTATTGCCTGCAGCATTTAACTCTACGTGGGGGTTCATGATAGGGATGCCAATTATTTTAACCCCCGTGCTCTTTTTACCTATGGTATTGATCCCTGTAATTAACATCATGATTGCTTCATTAGCAATTTTTCTTCATATTATTACACCATGTGTTTATCCAGTATTAAAAGGGACCCCAGGAATTCTTATTTCGTTTTTCGGTTCTAACGGCAACTGGAGTAATTTAGTCTTTTCTATTTGTTTATTTATTTTAGATATTTTGATGTTAATACCTATTTCGTTATTGGGACAAAGGATAGAAAGGAAACTTAAAGCTTATGAATATGAAAAAGGCCAACAAACTGCTTAAAAATCCTAATTTAAAATGGATTGCCCTTGTTTTATTAGTAGTTATGGTTTTCGCTATTCCTGGTTATAAATGGATGGAAAAAGATAACCAAGCTCGTGCACAAAGAATGAAATCTGCCTTGTCACCGGTAATCATGGTGCCTGGATCCAGTGCGACTACTGAACGTTTTAATGAGTTGGTTAAATTATTAAATCAAAACACTCCAACTAAACATAGCGTGTTGAAAATCAACGTTTCAACTAATGGTAATCTGTCGTATTCGGGCTCAATTAATAAAAATGATAATGAGCCGTTTATTATTATTGGCTTTAAAAACAATAAAGATGGTTATAGCAATATCAAAAAACAAGCAGGATGGTTAGATGAAGCCTTTGAAGCTATTTCATGGGACTATAAATTTAATAATTTTAAGGCCTTTGGCCATTCTAATGGTGGTTTAATTTGGACATACTGGCTAGAACACTATTATTCAACTTATTCGGATGAAATTACCATGAAGCGTTTAATGACAGTAGGGACGCCGTATAATTTTAGCGAAAAGAATATGAACCATAAAACGCAAATGCTGGAAGATTTTATTAAGTGCAAAAATAGACTCCCTAAGAGCTTAGTGGTGTATTCTGTATCTGGAGGCAAAAATTATGAGTCAGATGGGATCGTCCCAGAAGCTAGCGTTGCAGCAGGAAAGTATATTTTTCAAAAGCAAGTAAAGAGTTATACTGCGATGACAATCACTGGTGATAAGGCTGATCACTCTGATTTGCCTCAAAATCAACAAGTAGTCCAGGTTATTCAACAATATTTATTAGAACCAATTAAGAATAAGAATAATCAAGTAATATCGCGACAAGGAAAAAAGTCAGATAACGATAAAAATGGACAAAATGAGCAGGATTAACATTCATCCTGTGGAAAACTTTTACACCCAATAATCCTTTAAGCGTATAATTTCATCCTTCTTAATAAAATCTTTATATATTGTGAAGCAATATAAACACTTATATATCAACGATTTTATTACTTTTTTAGATTAACATCACAAATTAAAAGAAAAATGTGGAAAACTTTTAAATCTATGCTTGTAATCTGTGGATAACCTGCTATACTTATAAATGTAATGAATTAGCACTTAAATGCTTTGAGTGCTAAAAATCAAGTTTATGATGGGAGTGTTTGCAGATATGGCATACTTTGA
Source organism: Lactobacillus sp. UMNPBX6 (assembly GCF_002553975.1). Lineage (NCBI taxonomy): Bacteria > Bacillati > Bacillota > Bacilli > Lactobacillales > Lactobacillaceae > Lactobacillus > Lactobacillus sp. UMNPBX6. The sequence goes on along the minus strand of NZ_PCZD01000008.1, from coordinate 19,609 downwards.
CAATGATTTTGACAACTTATTTAACGAATTGAACAGCTCATTCTTTAATGACGACTTTGGCAGAAGAAGTGGCAACGGTAATTCAGGTTCAATTCCTATTAATTACTCAAGCAATATGAGTTCAGCTCCTCAAACCATTCAACAAACCCCACAACAACCAAATGAAAAACCAATTGGCGTAGATTTAGTTGAAGAAGCAAAGAAGAATAATTTTGACCCAGTTATTGGTCGTGACGAACAAATTGATAACGTTATTGAAATTTTATCAAGACGTAAGAAGAATAATCCTGTATTAATCGGACCTGCTGGTGTTGGTAAGACTTCTATTGTAGAAGGTTTAGCTGAAAGAATTGCTTCAGGCAATGTGCCAGCTAAGATGGCTAACATGCACATTATTTCAGTAAACATCAATGACATGGTTGCTGGTTCAAGTCTTCGTGGTAGCTTTGAAGAAAGATTAAAGAAGGTTATCGACAAGGCTAAGAGCGATCCTAACATTGTTTTATTCATCGACGAATTACACAACATTGTAGGTGCTGGTTCTACTGATTCAGAAAACAACAACGGTGACGCTGCTAACATCTTGAAGCCAGCTTTGGCAAGTGGTCAATTGAAGTTAATTGGTGCTACTACTACTAGTGAATTCCAAAGAATTGAAAAAGACCCAGCTTTATCACGTAGATTCCAAGCTGTTCAAGTTCCAGAACCATCTACTGATGTAGCTGTTAAGATTTTGGAAGGCTTAAAGAAGAAGTACGAAGACTACCACCACGTAAAATACAGTGACGACAGTCTTAAATTAGCTGTTGAATTATCAGAAAGATACATTCAAGGCCGTTACTTACCAGACAAGGCTATCGACTTGATGGATGAAGCTGGTGCTAAGAAGGCATTGCTTGTACAACCAACTGATGAAAAGAGCTTAAAGAACCAAATCTCAGCTCTTGAAGCTAAGAAGACTGAAGCTGCTAAGGCAGAGGATTACGACAAGGCTTCAGAAATTAAGAGTAAGATTGCTGAACTTGAGAAACAACTTAAGAATGTAGATTCTAAGAATACTCCAGAAGTAACTGAAAAAGACATCTACGCAATTATTGAACAAAAGACTAAGATCCCAATGAGTGAACTTCACGCTGATGAAGCTCAAAAGAACTTGGACTTAGCTAAGAAACTTAAGAAGAATGTTATTGATCAAGACAGAGCTATCGATGTAATTACTGACGCTATTGCTCGTAAGCAAATCTTCAAAGACAGCGACAGACCTACTGGTTCATTCTTACTCACTGGACCTACTGGTGTTGGTAAGACTGAACTTGCTAAACAATTGGCAATTCAATTATTTGGTAACAAGGAACACTTAATCCGTTTGGACATGAGTGAATACCAAGACGAAATGGCAGTTAACAAGTTGATCGGTTCAGCACCTGGCTATGTTGGCTACGGTGAAGGTGGTCAATTAACTGAAAAGGTTCGTCACCAACCATACTCATTGATTTTATTTGATGAGATTGAAAAAGCTAACCCACAAGTCTTCAACGCATTATTGCAAATTATGGATGACGGTCGTTTGACTGACGCACAAGGTAGAACTGTTTCATTCAAGGATACTATCTTGATTATGACTTCAAACGCCGGCTTCTCAGACAAGTTGCTTGAAGATGGCAAGGTTGACCAAGACAAGTTAATCTCAGCCCTTGAAAACTACTTCAGACCTGAATTCTTGAACCGTTTGGACGCAATCGTTCCATTCAACTCACTTACTGAACAAGACATGGGCAGGATCATCAACATTTACTTGAAGAAGATGTCTCATGTTCTTGCTAAGAAGGGTGTAACGGTAGAAGTTTCAGACGAAGCTAAGGCATTCTTGGCAGAAAAGGGCTACGACAAGAAGTTCGGTGCTCGTCCACTTAGAAGAGTAGTTGAACAAAATCTTGAAACTCCAGCTGCTAAGTTGATCCTGAGAAAACCTGAAACTAAGAAGCTTGAATTCACTGCAGATGACAAGCACTTGTACTTAAACGGTGAAGCAATCTTCGATATTTCTCCAAAGATTGAAGAAAAAATTAAGGAAGACAAAACTAAAGCCGAAGATAAAAAATAAGATTAATTAATAGTTAATAAAGAAAAAGAGGATATTTCCTAGGGAATATCCTCTTTTTGTGCAGAAATTGAATTAGTTTTGCATTTCTGCAAAGTTGTTTGATCTGAAATTAAAATAAGAGTATTATAAAAATATAAAAAATAAGATAATTATAAGCTTTTAATTCGGTGAAAAAGTTCAGAAAAATTATGAGATACTTTAGGCAGATTAAGTACCTCAGGTAAGGAAACTATAAACAAAATTAATTCTTCATTATCTTTGTTTAGACGATAATAAAGAAGCTCTTTTAAGGAATTCATTTTGATTTGTAAGTAACTACTTAAGAAGCGGTATTGAATATGATTAAAAAAGATCTTCAATGAGGAATAATTATGAAGCAAAAATTTATATATCTTCGAGATATTTTTAAAGGGCACTCATCTTTGTGGCTAGGCTTAGTTATAGCTAGCGGTTTTACTGGCTTAGATGGCATTATTTCCCCCGCCGTTATGGGAATTCTTACGAATATTTTAACAAAACGTCAATTTAATCGAGTTTGGTTAGTTATTGCACTTTTCTTTGTGGCAATGACATTTACTAATATTGCTTTTTGGTTTTGGCAATATTTTAATTTAAAAATTATTCAAGTTGCTAATACCAAATTGCGTGCAGATGCTTATGATAAGTTTATTACTGCCAGTGATAATCGCGATGAATCGAAAGTAATTTCCTTTATAGATGTAGATGTAAAGCAAATTGAAAATCAGTTTATCAATGCGGTAGTAATGGTAATTTATTGCTTTGAGCAAGCATTGATCACTTTAATCTATATTCTTTATATTAATTCTTGGGTAGCATTGGTTTACCTTGTTTGTGGTTTTTTACCAACGGTTGTTCCCAGGCTTACTAAAAAATGGCTAGAAAAGGGAACCAAGAAGTGGTCCGCTAAATATAAGAAGTATAACTTAGAAGTTTCGGAAGGAGTTAAAGGTTTTCATCTGATTAATAATTATGGCGTTACAGCTAAGATGCAAAAGCTAATTACACATTCGCTTAAGCAAGAAGAAAATGCGTATTTTAAAATGAACTTGCATCAAGAAACTTCACGTTTATTATCAAATACCACTTATGTGATTTCAACAATTATTGCCCTATTAGTTAGTGTGTTGTTTATTATGAATGGTCAAATCACAGTTGGTGCCTTTATTTCGCTATATTTGGCAGCCGATAGGGTAACGAGTCCTATTTTGAGTTCTGTTCAGTTCTTGAATCAGATTAATTCGTCCACTCCACTTTTGGAAGCAGAGATTGATAAATCTAAGCAGCAGCAAATTAATAATTTAACTTATCAAAATCTATCTAAGGATCTTTTACTTGAATTTGATCACGCTAGTTTTGGGTATGATCATGCATTGATAAAAGATATTAATTTTGCTGTTAAAGGTAATAGTCATGTGATGATTGAGGGACCATCTGGTGTGGGAAAGTCAACAATTTTCAAAACTTTATTAAATGAAATACCACTCTTTTCAGGAGAAATTCTAGTTAATTCTAAGTTAAATGATAATGAGTTGAAGCATCAAACTGGTATCATTAGTCAAGATACGTTTATTTTTTCAAAAAGCTTGCGCTTTAATTTGACATTAGGCGAAGATTTCTCTGATGAAGACATGATTGCAATCTTACGAAAGGTTGAATTGGATAAATTTGCCTCAACAGAAGGACTGGATACTAGATTAGGTGAGAATGGAGTCCATCTTTCTGGAGGTGAAAAGCGTAAAATTGAATTAGCTCGTGCATTATTAAGAAAGAAGACAATTTTATTATTAGATGAGGCCTTGTCGGGATTAGATCATCAAAGTATGCAGACTATATTTCAGTTAATTGTTGATTTCAAAGGTACTGTAATCGACATTGAGCATAATTTAAGTGACGAGTATAAGCAAAAATATGGGCAAATTTTAGAGTTGACTAATTAAGTAGCCCAGTTGCTCTAGCTTCCTATTGATTTGGCAATTTCTTCATAAAGTTGTAAACTGTGAAAAAAGACAAAATGGAGAAAATTATGGCTGAAAAAAAAGAAGAAAAAGAATCATGGGGTAAGTTTTTCCTAGATATCTTAATTATCTGGGGTATTTTATTTGGCGTTTATATGTTGCTCTTCCACTTCGTTTTGAGCAACGATACGGTGTCTGGTCCATCAATGCAACCAACCTTTCAAAATGGTGATCGATTGATTGCGGAACGTCATGCACAAATCAAACGTGGTGAAGTGGTCATTGTTAAAGCCCCAGATGAACCAGGTGCTTTGTACATTAAGCGTGTTATTGGTTTGCCTGGTGAAAAAATCGTCAGCAAAAATAATCAAATCTACATTAATAATAAAAAGATTGCTCAACCTTGGTTGAAACAAGGAACGAAGTTAATTGATAATGGCTCAGATACATTTTATTCTGAGACTCAGAATTTTACTATGCAGTCACTGATGCGGGCGCGGACTTACCAGCAATACTTTACTAGAGCGCAGATTAAATATGTGCAGGATACTGGGCGCATTCCGAAAGGAACATATTTCGTAATGGGTGATCACCGGAGCGTTTCTAAGGATAGCCGTTATATCGGAACCATTAAGCGTAGTAGTATCGTTGGCGTAGTTAAAGTACGTTACTGGCCGTTGAACCAATTTAAAGTTTACTAATAATGAAGATATTCCTAAGGGAATATCTTTTTTAGATAAAAAATAATTGCATGAATTGGCATAAGACTATATAATTCAAAAAAAGCAAACTTGATGGAGCAACATGTTTCATTTAAAAAACATGCCGCTCCATTTTTTATTTTGAGGAAGGTGCGAGTAATTATGGATGAGAAGCCGAGATTAAAACGCGGGCTTAAGAGTCGTCACGTAACAATGATTGCAATAGGGGGAGCCATTGGTACTGGCCTATTCTTAGGTTCTGGTTCAGCCATTCATAGTGCTGGCCCTTCAATTATTTTGTCGTACTTAATCGTAGGGATTATCACCTTTTTTATGATGCGTGCTTTAGGAGAGCTTATTTTAGCCGATCCTGATAGTCATTCATTTTTAGAATCAATCAAAAAATATTTAGGTAAGCGTGCCGAATTTGTAGCGGGCTGGATGTACTGGGCTTGCTGGCTTAGTTTAGCTATGGCTGATTTGACTGCGACAGGAATTTATTTAAGATACTGGTTTCCGTGGCTACCGCAATGGGTTGGCCCTTTAGTAATTGTGATCTTATTGATGTTGATTAACATGGTAAATGTCGGATTATTTGGTGAACTGGAAAGTTGGTTCTCAATGATTAAGGTAATGGCAATTGTAGTCTTAATCATTACCGGTGCTGTAATGTTGTTACTTCATACGCATGTAAAGGGCGGTTATGTTTCACTAACTAATTTAGTTAATCATGGTGGCTTTTTCCCAACTGGGATTTGGGGCTTTCTTTTATCATTTCAAATGGTTGTTTTTGCCTTTGTTGGGGTAGAAATTGTAGGTCAAACTGCTAGTGAAACAGCTAATCCGCAAAAGGATATTCCTAAGGCAATTAACACTTTGCCAGTTAGAATCGGCCTTTTTTATGTGGGCTCAATGTTGGCAATTATGTCTGTTTATCCATGGAATCACATTACAACTACTTCAAGTCCCTTTGTCCAGGTCTTTACCGGCATCGGTGTTACAGCGGCTGCAGGGATTTTAAATTTTGTCGTTTTGACTGCAGCTATGTCAGCGACTAATAGTGCAATCTTTTCAACTAGTCGATCACTTTATTCATTAGCACGTAACGGCCATGCACCTAAAAGACTAGGTGAATTGACCAAAAAAGCAATTCCAATGAACGCTTTGATGACCTCTTCATTAATTTTATTTGTAGTAGTTGCCTTAAACTATTTAATGCCAGCAGAAATATTCTCCGTTGTCTCAACTGTTTCAACGATTTGTTTTGTGATTGTTTGGATCATGATTATGGCAGCACATATTGTTTATCGCAAACAGAATAAGCAGAATTTAGGCAGCTTTAAAATGCCGGGCTACCCAGTAACTAGCTGGCTTACGCTTGCCTTTTACATTGGTATTTTAATCTTATTATTCTTTATCAAATCAACGCAGCTGGCTTTGATTATTTCGATTTTATTTGCAATCTTTTTAGCGATCAGCTACAGTTTTGTTCGAAAAAATGATAAGGTATAGTGATTAAAGATAAATGAGAATAGATATATTTCCTAGGAAATTTTTACAGATGCTAAAGAAAGGGAGTTGGAAATGGCGAAGAAAGCACCTGAATTAAAGCGGTCGATGACAGCCGGACAGATGGAAATGATCTCACTTGGAGGAGCAATTGGTGTTGGACTATTCATGGGGGCTAGCTCAACCATTAAGTGGACCGGTCCTTCAGTACTGCTAGCTTATATTTTTGTTGGGGTTATTTTGTATATCGTAATGCGGGCATTAGGTGAGATGCTTTATGTTGATCCAGGTACTGGTTCTTTTGCAGACTATGCTTCAGAGCATGTGCATCCAATTGCCGGCTATTTAGCCGAATGGGCAAATGTGTTTCAATACATTGTTGTCGGAATTTCTGAGGTGGTGGCAACAACAGAGTATTTGCGCTTTTGGTGGAAAGGCACCTCTGATTGGGCTGCCGGCGTAATTATTATTTTATTTTTGCTGGTGGCTAACTTAGCTAGTGCGAAAGCTTATGCAACCTTGGAATTCTGGTTTGCCATGATCAAGGTTGTAACGATTATCTTAATGATTTTACTTGGCTTTGCGGTAATTCTATTTGGCTTTGGTAATGGCGGTCATCCAGTAGGCTTTTCTAACCTGTGGAATCATGGCGGCTTCTTCACTGGTGGTCTCAAGGGCTTCTTTTTCTCAATGGCCATTATTGTTGGTTCTTATGAAGGAATTGAGCTAATTGGGATTTCAGCTGGTGAAGTATCTGATCCGCATAAGGCCATTGTTAAAAGCGTGAAGTCAGTATTGTGGCGGATTTTGATCTTTTATGTTGGGGCAATTTTTGTGATTGTCACAATTTATCCATGGAATAAATTAGATAGCATTGGCTCCCCATTTGTCACGACTTTTGCTAAAGTAGGGATTACGGCAGCAGCTTCAGTGATTAATTTTGTGGTTTTGACTGCCGCTTTGTCTGGTGCTAACTCTGGAATTTATTCATCAAGTCGGATGCTTTATAAATTAGCTCATGAAGGAGAAGCACCGAAGACTTTTGGTCATATTTCAAAAAGGATCGTGCCTAGTCACGCGATCATTGGGATCACTAGTGGGATTTTCATTGGTTTTATGCTTAATGTGTTGGCCCAATTTTTGAATAAATCATTGGCTAATATCTTCGTGATTGTCTATAGTTCATCTGTTTTGCCAGGGATGGTAGCTTGGTTTGTTATTTTGCTGGCAGAATTGCGCTTCAGACGAAAGAATCCGCATTTGATGGAAAACCACCCATTTAAGTTGCCACTTTATCCATATTCAAATTACTTTGCGCTGATTATGCTGGTTGTGATTGTTGTCTTCATGTTTATCAATCCGGAGACGCAAATTTCGGTAGCAGTTGGTGCAGCAGTATTGATTATTGCGGCGCTGGTTTATGTGGTGAAACATCGAAAAGATAAATAAAATTGAGCAGTAGGCGAGAGGCCTGCTGCTTTTTTATTGCAGTAAGATACATAAAGATACACAAATGAATTCAAGATACATAGAGATACACAAAGATACACAAAAATAATATAATAAACATAAAAGATAGAGTAATTGATGAGTTGATAAAATGAACAATCCATTTAATCCTAGTTTTGGTAGAATTCCCGCTGTTTTTTTGCATCGAGGTCAATTGATTGATGATGTGGTTAATGAAATAAATAATCCAAATAGTCCGTATAAGATTTCGATTGTTTACGGGATGCGAGGAGTAGGTAAAACTACATTTTTAACGGAAGTGAGCAAGAGAATTGTAGAAAAACCAGATTGGATAGCGGTAGATTTGGCTATGGGATCTGATTTAATGGCGGCTTTAGTTGATAATTTATATATGAAAGCAGGAAATGAATTTCAAAAAGCTTTTGAATCAATTAAAGGTGTAAATTTTTCTGCATTTGGATTACAACTTTCTGCAAATATTAGTAAACCTACTTTTTCTACTTATCAGGGAATATTAACGAATATGTTTGATAAGCTAAAGAAAAAAGGGATCAAAGTTTTGATTACTTTAGATGAAGTTAAATCAAATTCAGAGCTAAAAGCTTTTGCAGGATATTATCAATTATTAAACCGGCAAGACTATCCCGTTGCATTAATGATGACTGGTTTACCTGAAAATATTTCTGAATTACAAAATGAAGATGTAATGACTTTTTTATTACGCGGCAAAAGAATAGCTTTATCAGCCTTAAACCTAGCTCAAGTAGAAATTAGTTATAATAATGTTTTCAAAAAATCTGGATATCAAGTAACAGAAGACATTCTTAGTAAAATGGCACTAATGACAATGGGTTATTCTTATGCATTTCAATTACTAGGCTATTTAGTCTGGAATGCTGCTAAAGAAAATAAAGTGATAGACCAAAGTCTACTAGATGAGATTAAGCCAGAGTATCTGGTTGAATTAGATCAGAATACCTATACTAAGATTTTTAGTAGTTTATCTCCACAAGATAAAAAATTTGTTTTAGCTATGGCTCAGAGTTCGAAACACCGTGTTTCAATTAAAGAAATCCGTGAAAGATTAAACCGTCCAAGCAATTTTGTTGCTAACTATCGTAGACGCTTGTTAGATGATCAAGTTATCAAATCTACAAATTATGGTGAAGTGGCCTTTACTTTACCGTTTTTCAAGGAATATGTATTGCGACAGTATCGCTTTGAGCAGGGACTAGAATAAGAAATATTCAAAAATTATCGTATTCAATTCAAATCTAATATTGTACTTTTTCAAAGAAATCCTCTATAATATTACATACAAAAAGTAAGCAAAAGGAGGAGCATAAATGACAAAACCAATTATCGGTATCTCAGGTTCTGTAATTATTGACGATGGAGGAATTTTCCCTGGTTATCATCGTAGTTATGTGAACGAAGACTATGTAGATTCAGTAGTTCAAAATGGCGGTGTACCTTACATTATTCCATTTACTGAAAATGATGAGGTAATTCGTGAACAGCTTAATCATGTTCAAGGTTTGATCTTATCTGGCGGTCATGATGTTGATCCACGTTTTTATGGCGAAGAACCAATGCAAAAGATTGGTGCTACTTGGCCTGAACGCGATCATTTTGATATGCGCTTGTTAAAGTTAGCAGAAGAAAATGGTATTCCGGTACTCGGCATTTGTCGTGGTGCTCAAATTATTAATGTGGCTCATGGCGGTACGCTTTACCAAGATCTTTCATACAGAAAAGAACTTACTTTGAAACACATGCAAGGTCATACGCCAACTTTGCCTACTCATAGTATGGAAGTGGAAGCTGATAGTAAATTGGCTGAAATTTTGGGTAAAACTGAATTTCGCGTTAATTCTTTCCACCATCAATTAATTAAAGACGTTGCACCAGATTTAAAAGCAGTGGCAACAGCTCCTGATGGTGTGGTTGAAGGACTTGAAAATAAAAAAGGTAATGTCATTGCCGTGCAGTGGCACCCTGAAATGTTGCACCGTAATTCCGATGTAGCGTTTATGAATAACTTATTTAAGTTTGTTGTTGATAATGCAAAGTAAGGAAGCAAATAGATGAATGAAAAAACAGGAGATAAATTAGGCTTTTGGTCAATTGTACTATTAGCAATTAATGCCATTATTGGTTCGGGTATTTTTTTAACACCTGGTAGTGTAGTACAACAAGCCGGTAGTAAAGCCTTAGTTGTATATTTAATTGCGGCAATTTTTGCAGCGATTCTGGCCATTTCGTTTGCGGCAGCTTCAAAGTATGTCACTAAATCTGGTGCTGCCTATGCTTATTCCAAGGCCGCTTTTGGTAAAAAAATTGGCTTTTATATGGGAGTTCTGCGTTACTTCTCAGCCAGTGTAGCTTGGGGCGTAATGGCTGTTGGGGTAATTAAGTCAACTATTTCAATTTTTGGCGGAAATCCCAATAAGGCAATAAATGTCACAATTGGCTTTTTGATCTTGATGGCAATTATTACCGTGATCAACTTGTTTGGTCAAAAAGTAGTTAAGTATGTAATGAATTTAGCCACGATCGGTAAGTTGGCTGCATTGGTGTTAATTATTATTGCTGGGGTGGTTTTATTAATTACGACTGGTGCTTCTAGTCATTTGTCTGAAGTAGATCAATTGACTCAGAATGGTCAAAAAATTGTGTCAACTTTGACTACTACTACTTTTGTCATGGCGATTGTATCCGCCTTTTATGCCTTTACTGGCTTTGAATCAGTAGCTTCTGGTTCAGAAGACATGAAAGATCCAGAAAAGAACTTGCCACGAGCAATTCCATTGGCAATTTTAATCATTGCGGTAGTTTATATCGGCGTTGTAGCGGTAGCGATGATACTTAACCCACGCGCTTTAATGACGACTAAGCAAGTTGTAGCGATTGCAGCAATTTTTAAAAATGAAATTTTACGTGATGTCATCTTAGTTGGAGCATTAGTTTCAATGTTTGGGATAAATGTGGCATCTAGTTTTAATGCACCACGTATCCTTGAGGCAATGGCACGTGAAGGTCAAATGTCACAAGCACTTACCAAGAGAACAAAGAATAATTTCCCAATTAGAACTTTCTTTATTTCAGTTGGCTTAGCTATCTTAATTCCAATGGCTTTTGAATACAATATGGTCAATTTGATTACTTTAAGTGCGATGGTTAGATTCTTGGGCTTTATCGTAGTACCGCTAGCTGTTATTCAGTTCTATCGTGGTAAGGCAAAAGAAGATGTTTTAAAGGCTAATAAGAGCGTGATGACTGACGTCATTGTGCCGATTTTATCTATTGTGATCGTAATCTTCTTGTTAGTTGAATATAACTGGAAGGCGCAATTTGGCGTAGTGAACGCAGCAGGACAAGTTGTGGGTGTTAACTGGTATGCTATTGCCATGATGATCTTTGGCTTTGTATTGTTACCATTGATTATGGCTTGGATTTCTAAAAGAGAACGGAAATAAATTAGAATAAGCAAAATAAAAAATCAATTTGCATCAAAAAGCAAATTGATTTTTTTAGTTCATTTTTCTTAAAGTAATTTAATATCGTCTGCTTCGCATTTTTCAACCATATCTTCTGGCCAAATAGAAGCTTGTACTTCACCAATGTGAGCCTTACCTAACAGCAACATACAGAGACGAGATTGACCGATTCCGCCGCCGATTGAATAAGGTAATTCACCCTTCAAAAGCATTTGGTGGAATGGCAATTTTTCGCGATCTTCGCAATGTGCCTTCTTTAGTTGTTCACGTAAGCTTTCCTCACTAACACGGATACCCATTGAAGAAATTTCGAGCTTACTTTGTAAAGGTTCGTACCAGAAGACTAAGTCACCGTTTAATTGCCAATCATCGTAGTCTGGTGCACGGCCATCGTGTGGTTCACCACTACGCTTTAACTTGTCACCAATTTTCATAATAAAGACGGCTTTTTCTTCTTTAGCAATCTTATCTTCACGCTCTTCTGGAGAAAGATCAGGCCAGCGATCTTCTAATTCTTGAGTAGTAATAAATGAAACGTGATCAGCTAAGCGGTAAGTAGAGCCAGGGTAGCGTGCAGCAACCAGCTTTTCAGTTGCCTTAATTGCCTTAAAAATGTTCATCACAGTAACTTCAAGTGTGTCGGTGTTGCGTTCTTGTTTACTAATAATCTTTTCCCAGTCCCATTGGTCAACATAGATGGAGTGGAAGTTATCAAGATCTTCGTCCCGGCGAATGGCGTTCATGTTGGTGTAAAGTCCTTCATGCATTCCGAAACCATAGCGTTTTAAAGCCAATCTCTTCCATTTAGCCAATGAGTGAACTACTTCGATAGTATCTTCTTTAGGCATTGCCTTCATGTCAAAGGCAACAGGACGCTCAACGCCGTTTAAGTTATCGTTTAAACCAGTTTTCTTTTCGACAAACATTGGAGCTGACATTCTTTGTAAACCGAGAATTTCTGCCAATTTATCTTGGAAGGTTTCACGAATAAATACAATCGCAGCTTCAGTGTCGCGCACAGTTAATGTTGGGTGATAATCTTTAGGTAAAATAAGTGTCATAATATAAGTCCTCTTTCTAATGTACTTAGAGCAAAGAAAAAGCCCTTCGCTCCCTAAAAAAACAGGGACGAAAGGCTTTTTTCCGCGGTACCACCCACATTGTCTATATTTTAATAGACCGACTCATGAAGCACTATCATGCTCCACCGGCGTGGTAACGTACCGGAGACGTCTCAACCTACTCTAAGGATTGTTATTTCGGTGAGCTGCTAAAAGTGTTTTTCAATAATCCAGGGTCTATTAGTTTCACACTAGCACTAATTCACTGGAAAGAATTAGATTATTTACTCGTCTTTTTCATCGCTTTTTAATTTGTTTATATGTATTTAACATTATTTTTTAGAAAAAAGCAAGCAAAAAATGTAGTAAGATATTTAGGAAAGCGTTTAAGTTATAGATAATAAAAGAAATTAATTAATTTTAGAGGAATAAGAATGTTAGGATTTTCTGTTTATCTAGGACACGATTTGACGTCCGAGAATTACAATTATTTGCTGACGATGCGCAATAGTGGATTTACCTGCGTTTTTACTCAGCTAGCTGTACCTGATACTGATAGTGAGACGATTTTAAATCGGCTGGCGGACTTAACTAATTGGTGTCAAAAACTAGACTTGAAAATTATTGCAGATGTCACGGCAGATGATCTGCAAGATTTGGGTATTAATGTCAATAGTGTTGAGCAAATTAAAAGCTTGAGTCTAACTGGTCTTAGAGTAGATCATGGATTTTCTACTGATATTATTGCCAAGTTGTCCAAAGAAATGCCGATAGTTCTAAATGCCAGCATTATTACGCAACAAAATATTGATGATCTGCGTTATAGCAATGCAAATTTTGAAAAATTAACAGCAGGACATAACTTCTACCCACGTCCTGAAACAGGTCTTGATGCACACTGGATGCAAAAGAAGAATGAGTGGCTTAAGCAATATGGTTTGAAAACAGCAGCCTTTATTTCAGGAAATGGCAAATTGCGTGGACCAATTTTTGCAGGATTGCCAACGTTGGAGAAGCAGCGATATGAAAACCCATTAGCTGCGATCTTAGAATTGAAAGATTATGATTGCGATCACATTTTTGTGGGAGATCCGCAACTTACGAGGGATGCAATTGAATCGATTACTAATTATCAAAAACAGGGTGCAATTACACTGCATTTAGATACTGATATACCAGAATTGTTTGGCAATGATTGGCATAATCGTCCAGATGTGGCGCGTGACGTAGTTCGCTTAAAGGAAAGCAGAAAAAAGATGTTTTTGTCAACAGAGCCGCAAGATAATATTTATGCTAGACCAACTGGCAGCGTGACGATTGATAATCATTTGTATCCGCGTTATGAGGGCGAAATCGAGATTACTAAACGCGATTTGCCATGCAATGAGAAAGTAAATGTTTTGGCCCAGGTTAAAGATTACGATTTACCGTTATTGAAATATGTAGATTCAGATACACAGATTATCTTTAGACGAGCTACTAAAGGGGCATAGCATGATAAGTATTTCCGAGGAAATACTTATTTTTTTACACAAAAAAACCGCACTTCAATGAAATGCGGTTAACTTATCGGGAAAACAGGATTCGAACCTGCGACCCCCTGGTCCCAAACCAGGTGCTCTACCAAACTGAGCCATTTCCCGTTTTTAAGTGCGCCCTGAAGGATTTGAACCTTCAACCTTCTGATTCGTAGTCAGACACTCTATCCAGTTGCGCTAAGGGCGCATTCATCAACGACAACTAGTATAACACAATTTAAAACTCTGTCCAATCGTTTTTAAAAAATAATCAAAAAAAGCCGAGTTATTGACTACCCTACAATAACTCGACCTATATTATTCTATCGAAAAAAGATAGATAATACTATATTATCGTAATATTCTTAACAGGAAAATAATAAAAATGCAAAAATTTTATTAAAATTACTTATCACCATCAAAAATATTGTCTTTAACGATTACGTAGTCGACTAACTTAATGGAATTAAGATCGCGACCACCAGCGTATGAGATGGATGACTGCAAGTCTTCCTTCATTTCTTTTAAAGTATCCTTAATTGAGCCACGGTATGGCACTAACATTTGCTTACCTTCTACATTTTTGTAAGCACCTTTTTGAACCTCAGAGGCTGAGCCCCAGTATTGCTTGTAAGTTTTACCATTAATTTTGATTACATTACCAGGTGATTCTTCATGACCGGCCAGCATTGAACCAATCATAACCATGGTAGCGCCAAAACGAATTGACTTAGCGATATCGCCGTTATGACGAATCCCACCGTCGGCAATTAATGGCTTAGAAGCAGATTTACTGCACATTCTTAATGCGGCTAATTGCCAACCACCAGTACCAAAGCCAGTCTTCAATTTCGTAATACATGCTTTACCAGGTCCCACACCAACCTTGGTTGCGTCGGCGCCTGCATTTTCGAGTTCACGTACGGCTTCTGGCGTAGCAATATTGCCCGCTGTTAAAAATGAATCAGGTAATTTTTCCTTAATATACTTGATCATCTTAATCACGTAAACGGAGTGACCATGAGCTACATCAATAGTAATATATTCTGGTTTAAGGTTTTCCTTGACTAATTCATCAATAAAATCATATTCACTGTCTTTAATGCCGACCGAAATAGATGCAAATAATCCTTTTTGATGCATCATTTTGATGAAGGGAATTCTCTTTTCGGGTTCAAAACGATGCATTACGTAATAATAATCGTTTTGGGCTAGCCAAATAGCAAGGTTATCATCAATGACACTTTCCATATTGGCAGGAACAACCGGTATTTTAAATGTTCGGTTTCCGAACTTGACACTGGTATCTGCATCACGACGGCTTTTGATGATACCCTTATTAGGTACAAGTTGGATATCATCATAGTCAAAGGCTTCCATACTAAAGTAGTTACTCATTTTAAAACTGCTCCCTTTAATCTTGTTTGTTGACCGAGACATACTATATGGGAATAATTTGTGTTTGTCAATATAAAAATCGAACTATGAAATAATTTAAAAATAAAATAATTCGGATTTTATATTGATTATTTGTAAATTAATTGCTAGACTAGCATACGTAATATTTATAGAGATTTTTATGAGGTGAATTTTAAATGACAGCAGTCGCAGTCGTAGGAAGCCAATGGGGCGATGAAGGTAAGGGAAAGATTACTGACTTTTTGAGTAAGGATGCTGCAGTTGCAGTTCGTTCAAATGGTGGTAACAACGCAGGTCATACTATTGATATTAATGGTCAAACTTTCAAGATGCGTTTAATTCCTTCTGGTATTTTTGCAGCCAAGGACAATACAGTTATTGGTAATGGTGTCGTAATCAATCCAGAAGTAATGTTTGGCGAATTAGAAAATCTTGAAAAGAGTGGCATTGATACTAGTGGCTTGAGAATTTCTAATCGTGCCCACATCATTATGCCTTATGATATTAAGCAAGATGAATATCAAGAAGAAGCTAAGGGGGCTAACAAGATTGGTACTACTAAGAATGGTATTGGACCAACTTACATGGACAAGGCTTCAAGAATTGGAATCCGCGTTTGTGATTTGCTTGAAAAAGACACCTTTGAAGAAAAATTGCGTGCTAACCTTGAAGTAAAGAATGAATTATTTACTAAGGTTTATGGTAAGCCAGCACTTAAATTTGAAGACATTTTTGATAAATACTATGAATATGGTCAAAGAATGAAGAAGTATGTAACTGATACTTCTGTCTTAGTGAATGATGCACTTGACCAAAATAAGAAAGTTTTATTTGAAGGTGCGCAAGGTGTGATGCTTGATATTGATGAAGGTACTTATCCATTTGTAACCTCATCTAATACTATTTCTGGTGGTATTTGTTCAGGTATTGGTATAGGTGCTAATCGTCTTGATACTGTAATTGGTGTCTGCAAGGCTTACACTACTCGTGTTGGTGCCGGTCCTTTCCCAACTGAATTGCTTGATGAAGTTGGTGACCGTATTCGTGAAACTGCTCATGAATATGGTACTGTTACTGGTCGTCCACGTCGTGTTGGTTGGTTTGACTCCGTTGCATTGCGTCACTCAAAGCGTGTTGCTGGTATCAATGGCCTTAGCTTGAACTTGCTTGATGTATTTTCAGGCTTTGACAAGATCAAGATTTGTACTGCATATGAACTTGATGGTGAAAAGATTGATTATTATCCAGCAAGTTTGAAGGAATTATACAGATGTAAGCCTGTATATGAAGAACTTCCAGCTTGGGATGAAGATATTACTCAAGTTAAGACTTGGGACGCTCTTCCAGAAAATGCTAAGAAATTCTTGAACCGCGTTTCAGAGTTGGTTGGCGTTCCTTTGGTAACTGTTTCAGTTGGTCCAGATCGTGAACAAACTATTGTTTTGAAGAATCCATGGGAAATGTAATTTATGCTTGAACGTTATACTCGCCCAGAAATGGGGAAAATTTGGACAGACGAAAATAAATATGCAGCTTGGCTTGAAGTAGAAATTGCTGCTACTAGAGCTTGGGCTGAACAAGGCGAAGTGCCAAAAGAAGATGCAGAAAAGATTGCTAAGAATGCTAAATTTACTGCAGAACGTGTGGCAGAACTTGAACAAGTTACTCATCACGACGTTGTAGCCTTCACCCGTACGGTTTCTGAAAGCCTTGGTCCTGAAAAGAAGTGGGTTCACTTCGGCCTTACTTCTACTGATGTAGTAGATACTGCACAAGGACTTTTGCTTAAGCAAGCCGATGAAATCATTAGAAAAGATTTGCATGAATTAAAGGAAACCATTGCGGAAAAGGCTAGAAAGTACAAGTACACTGTTGAAATGGGTCGTACCCACGGTGTGCAAGCTGAACCTACTACTTTTGGTTTGAAGCTTGCTCGTTGGTATGCCGAAATTAACCGTGATATTGAACGTTTTGAACACGCAGCCAAAGGGGTAGAATCAGGCAAGATTTCAGGTGCTGTTGGTACTTTTGCTAACGTTCCACCTGAGATTGAAACAAGCGTTATGAAGCAACTTGGTTTAACGCAACAACCAATTACTAGCCAAGTATTGCCACGTGATTTGCACGCAGAATACATCGCAATGCTTGCTTTGATTGCAACCAGTATTGAAAACTGGGCTACTGAAATTCGTGGACTTCAAAGAAGTGAAATTCATGAAGTTGAAGAACACTTCCGTGCAGGTCAAAAGGGTTCTTCCGCAATGCCTCACAAGCGTAACCCAATTGGTTCAGAAAACCTTTGTGGTATGGCCCGGGTATTGCGTGGTCATGTCGTTACAGCTTATGAAGATGTTGCCCTTTGGCACGAACGTGATATTTCTCACTCAAGTGCTGAACGTGTAATTTTACCTGATACCACAATCGGTATCGACTACATGTTGCACCGCTTCAACCGTATTTTGAGCAACTTGGATGTCTTCCCAGAAACTATGCTCCAGAACATGGATCGTACCTACGGTTTGATTTACTCACAACGTGTACTCCTTAAGTTGATTGATGAAGCAGGACTTTCTCGTGAAAAGGCCTATGATATGGTCCAAAAGTTGACTGCTAAGTCATGGAATGAACAAAAACAATTTAAACCTCTAGTTGAAAATAGCGAAATTATGAACTACCTTTCTAAAGAAGATATTGATGATGCATTCGATTATCACTACCACTTACGTCATGTTGATGATATCTTCAAGAAGTGTGGTTTGGACTAATTGATAAAATACTTAATTACAAAGAAGCGTTTGGAGAAATTCCAAGCGCTTTTTTGGTACAATGGGAACATATTAGAGGGGACATATTTATGAAAAAATTTGGTTCATTTTTTGTTAGATTAATCGTATTGCTTGCAGGTATTGCCTTAGCTGGCTTTCTTGTTTGGCAATTATTCACCGATGCAACTTTACTTGACGTTGACGTGCAAACTAAGGGACCGGTCATTGTTGTAATTTATAGTTTGATCGCATTGATTTCATTAGGCGCCAGCGCTAGCTTTTTTACCGATAAAAATTTAGGTTCAACGATCTTTTTAGGAGCAGTCTTAGCAGTAATTGCTTTAGTTCTGTGGGTTCAAAACCAAGATTTAGCTAATATCTATCGCTGGTACTTCATTTACGGCTTATTAGTCTCACTATTAAGTCCATTTTTCAGAAAAGAAGACTAAATTTCAAAAAAATTTTACGCCTTTTTTGCGTAATAAATAGTAGAGGGGAAAAACTCTACTATTTTTTTGGAATGAGGTTTTATTATGTTAAACAACGAACTGTCGGCAGAGATGGTGGACCATTTAACCGCTGGAATTTTGAAGAAGTATAATGATAAATTACTTTCTGCGGTGCAGCGATTGTTTCCAGAGCTTGATATCAAAGAAGTGCAATCGCTTGATGACGTGAACGGAAATGCTTTGGGAGAACGAGCAGTGGTTCACGTAATCGCACGGGATGCAAAACGCAGCAAGTATGGTTTGATAATCCAAGTAGGTTCACAACGAGCAGGTGAAAACATTCTTGAAGTGGCTAATGGCTATCAAGAAGAAATTATCTTCGGTAGATTGGATTGCCCTGAAGAAGAATTCAAGGCAGCTTATGTTGTGTTTTTATGCCGTGAAGATCCATTTGGTAAAGGGAAATTTCGTTATGAATATTTTGGCGGCAAGTATGATAAACGAACTGGAAAGACTACACCAGCACCTAATGTAATTTTCTTCAATTTAGATAATGAAGATGAAGAAATTTTTTAGAAAATATAGCTATGTATACGCGTGGTGCTAGTTAAATCGTTCTAGACAATAAGCCAAAATTGCAATTTCCAACCGGCTTTGAAAGCCTATCAGACTACGTGCTCGATTGTTCTCGGCATTGTAATAGGCCAGAAGCGAAAAGTCGCTTTCAATTGTTCTGCGAATAGCCATCAATTGATGATCATTGTGCTTTTTAGCTCCTGTCATATTTTTACGATATGGTGTCCAAAGTTCGTAACCCATTTGTTTTAGCTGTTGATGCAGTTCTTTGCCTTAAATTTTCTTGGTGGCCTTATAACCAATGTCAACAAAGGTTGTTAACTAGTGCTGAGAAGAGCTCGGAGTTGCAAAATAAAGTTGATAAGATTGAATGCATCACTTTGGCAAAGGATTACGAGGAAATTTGACTAAAAATAATAAAAATATTAATTTAGTGTTGATTTTTATTCGCCGATTGTAAAATCAAGTTGAACACTTTATAAAAATAAAAGTCCATCTGGACCTGTTTGATAGAATGTTAATATCCACAAAAACATCTATTGGAGGTCACAAATGGACTCTT
>NZ_PCZD01000089.1:0-4384 GCF_002553975.1 Lactobacillus sp. UMNPBX6 | reverse complement strand
CAAGAAAAAGACGGTCAAGCAACTCAAATTAAGAGTTGGATTGATCGTCTTTTGGTATCTGAAAGTTAGTTTTTTCCCAGACACTTGAATATTTATAGAGAATTGTGATATATAGAATTATGAAATGAAAAGGCTTTTTACTTATAGGCACCACTTCTTCCGTTGAATAAAAGATTAAGCAGAGTTGCACAGATGCTAGCAACAACGATACCGTTGCCTAAGAACAATTGAATGGTTTGGGGAAGGGGTTGGAAGATTTGCGGATAGACAGTTACGCCTAGTCCCATACCAATTGAAATAGCTACAATTAGAATATTGCGGTTATTCTCAAAATCAACTTTGGTTAACATTTTGATTCCTTGCACGGCAATCATTGTGAACATAACCAACATGGCTCCGCCTAAAACTGAGTCAGGAATGATGGTAACTAGAGCACCGATTTTAGGAAGTAAGCCCATGGCCATTAATAAGCCAGCAGCCCAGTAAATCGGACGCTTAGTCTTAATGCCGGATAATTGAAGCAAGCCGACATTTTGAGAAAAAGTAGTGTAAGGGAAGGTGTTGAAAAGCCCACCGAAGATTTGTGCTAATCCTTCTGCACGATAACCTTTTTTGAGATCTTCTTCGGTGATATCTTGATGAAGTAGGTCGCCAATGGCAAAGAAGACGCCAGTGGATTCGACCAAGGAAACTAAGGCAATGATGATCATGGTCAAACAAGACGACCATTCGAATTCTGGCACCCCGAAGTAGAAAAATTGAGGCAAATGGAACCAAGAAGCTTCGGCAACTGGCTTTAATGAAACAAGCCCCATGCAGCTAGCGATTAGAGTACCAACAATTAATCCAATTAAAACGGAAATGGAACGTAAGAATCCTTTAGTCCAGACTTCGATGGCAATGATGATGAGGATGGTAATAAAGGCAGCGATTAAATTTTTCGCATCACCGAAATCTTTGGCTTGTGCGTTTCCGCCGCCCATATTCTGGAAAGCGACCGGAATTAAAGTTAGCCCAATTACTGTAATTAAGGTCCCAGTAACTACTGGCGGGAAGAGTTTTTTGATTTTTGAAAACCAGCCAGCAATTAGAAAGACGAAGATTCCAGCAACGATAATGGCACCATACATCGTGTTAATTGAAAACTTCTGCCCGATCATTTCTAAGGGAGCTACCGCTTGAATTGCACAGCCCAAAACGACTGGCAAGCCAATGCCGAAATATTTATTACGGAATAGTTGAATTAAAGTGGCTAAACCACACATGAAGATATCAATCGAAACTAGGTAAGTCATCTGTGTGCTATTGAAGTGTAGTGCCGTACCAATTAAAAGGGGAACGGCAACTGCACCGGAGTACATTGCCAGCAAATGTTGCAAACCTAGGACAGCAGCTTTTTTGTGACTAACTTCTTTTTGTGCCATTTTTAATTATTCTTCTCCCTCGAAGTGTACTTGATCATTTTCAAAGCTATCGATTTTTGCTAGGGCTTCAAAGCGTAAGCCTTCGTTTTCTACCCATTCGCTTCCGCCTTGGAAGGTTTTTGCAACAACAGCGCCAACGCCAACAATGTTACAGCCGGCTTGCTTGGCGATGTTAACCATGCCTTTGACTGCTTCACCGTGGGCAACGAAGTCATCGATGATTAAGATATGTTCGCCTGGGTGCAAAAATTTTTCTTCAACGCAGATCTTATTGTTGACCTTCTTGGTGTAAGAAAAGACGTCAGCCCAATAAACTGCATCATTCAAAGTAGATGGCTTTTTCTTTCGGGCAAAGATCATTGGCACGTGCAGTTGGTAGGCTGCCATGACACCAGGAGCAATTCCAGACGCTTCACAAGTTAAGACTTTATCGACTTTTTCATCTTTAAAAAGGCAGGCAAATTCTTCACCAACATGCATCATTAGTTGCGGATCAACTTGGTGATTCAAAAATGAATTAATTTTAAGCACATTTCCGGGTAAAACTTCACCATCTTGTTTAATTCGATCTACTAATTCCTTCAATATTATTCTCCTCAAGAAAGAAATAAGGACTTCTTCTACCTAAAACAGGTAAAAGAAGTCCTTAAGATTATTCTTAACGTTCATTCACCTATAGTCCGGTGTTTACGGTACCGGGTAGAGACTGTCGACCTTATTTCGACGATATATAGATATTTGTGTTGGCTTAATCTTAGCAGAATATATTGCCGAACACAAGTGGAAAATTAAGGATTAATGTTCGATTATAGTAAAAATTATTCAGCTGCGTTCCCAATCATTGGTAATGAAGCTATATCCTAGATAAAGTAAGACTGCTATTAACCAATAGAGTGTGGCGTATTTGTTCATAATCTTGCGACCAAGTTTTTTCTTAGGAATGTAATCATCTGTTTGTAATAAAATGTTGTAGCTGTCCATAATGATATTGCTTTTGACAAAGAAGAACACACCGATTGGATATAGCTTGCCGACTGACGTTCATCTTTTCAGCTAGTGCTTCTTGAAAAAGATGATTTTTCTTGCGTAATGCCGCAATTTTTTGACCTAATCTCATGATTGATCGTCCTTTCGTTTTGAAATAATTTAATTTAACGAAAATTTGCGGTTGCAGACCACCACTTTTTTAATTGCATTTAGCGCAACTAGTAGTTGCAACTGCTGGTTGCTCAAGATAAAAGCCGAACAATGAATGGCTATTTTTAACTTTTTGATTGACCTTTTTAATTTTTCCTAGTAGAGTTAGTTAAAAATGCGTAATTGAAAAGAGGGAGTAAATAGTGGCTAAGAATCTAGACGATTTTGATAAAATTATTGTGCTTGACTTCGGTAGTCAATATAACCAATTAATTACCCGCCGTATTCGTGACTTCGGTATCTATTCTGAACTTTTACCACACGATCTTTCCATGGAGAAGATTAAACAGATCAATCCTAAGGGAATCATTTTCTCAGGTGGTCCTAACAGTGTTTACGATAATGGTTCATTAAAGGTTGATCCTGCAATCTTTAAGTTGGGTATTCCAATTTTGGGTATTTGTTACGGGATGCAATTAATGTCTCATGACTTAGGCGGTAAAGTTGAACAAGCTGAAAACAAGGAATATGGCCGCGCCAACATTACGGTTGAAGATCCAGACAGCGCTTTGTTCAAGGGCTTACCAAGCAAGCAATACGTTTGGATGAGCCACGGCGACTTAGTAACTGAAGCTCCAAAAGGCTTCGAAGTAACTGCCTCAAGCAAAAACTGTCCAATTGCGGCAATTGCTAATCCAGATAAAAAGTTTTATGGTATTCAATTCCACGCTGAAGTACGTAATTCAGAATATGGTTTAGACATCTTGAAGCACTTTGCTTTTGAGGTTTGTGGTGCTGAGGCTAACTGGACCATGAACGACTTCATCGACATGAAGGTTGATGATATTCGTAAAGAAGTCGGCGACAAGAAAGTCATCTTAGGTCTTTCGGGTGGTGTAGATTCTAGCGTTACTGCTACTCTTTTACACAAAGCAATCGGCGACCAATTGACGGCAATTTTTGTTGATCACGGGATGCTGCGTAAAGACGAAGGCAATCAAGTAATGCAAGCCTTGAACAAGGATCTTGGTGTTAACATCATTCGGGTTAATGCCCAAAAGAGATTCTTAGACAAGTTGAAAGGTGTAACTGATCCTGAAAAGAAGCGTAAGATTATCGGTAAGGAATTCATCGAGGTCTTTAACGAAGAAGCTAAGAAGTTAAAGGATGTAGATTTCTTAGCTCAAGGTACGCTTTATACTGATGTTATCGAGTCAGGTACCAACACCGCGCAAACTATTAAGTCCCATCACAATGTTGGTGGTCTTCCTAAGGACATGCACTTCAAGTTGATCGAACCACTGCGTAAGTTGTTCAAGGACGAAGTACGTGAACTTGGTGAAAAGCTGGGCATTCCACATGACTTAGTATGGCGTCAGCCATTCCCAGGACCAGGTCTTGGTATCCGTGTTCTTGGTGAAGTGACTGAAGACAAGCTTAAGATTGTGCGTGATTCTGATGCGATTTTACGAGAAGAAATCAAGAAGGCAGGTTTACAAGAAAAGATCTGGCAATACTTCACTGTTCTTCCAGGTATTCGCTCCGTTGGAGTAATGGGCGATGGACGTACTTATGACTATACGATTGGTATTCGTGCCGTAACCTCAATTGATGGGATGACTGCAGATTTTGCCCAAATTCCATGGGATGTACTTGGTCACATTTCAGATAGGATCGTAAACGAAGTAGATAATGTTAACCGCGTAGTTTACGATGTGACGAGTAAGCCACCTTCAACGATTGAGTGGGAGTAATTTAATATATTAACATACGCGTGGTGCTAGTTAAATCGTTTTAGTTACTAAAAAAGTCCAATCTTGTTA
>NZ_PCZD01000088.1:0-4507 GCF_002553975.1 Lactobacillus sp. UMNPBX6 | reverse complement strand
GGCATATCACACACCAGATGAAATCTTCGAAAGAGAATTAGATAAAATCTATCAAACAGCGTAAGTGTTCAATTTATTATTGCAATTTACGGATATTTTATAATTGAGATTAAATTTAAGAAAAGAGAATAAATATGAAAAAAGCGATTGTTTTAATAAGTGTAATGGCTGCTGCGCTGTTGACGGGATGCAATAAACAGACGGCAAAATCAAATTCAAGTTCACAATCATCAAGTAGTTCAAAAATTGTACGTCATGAGACTAAATCATCTAGTGAAGCTCCTCGCATTAATATTCATAAAAAATATAAGGGCTTTAAACTTGCAACTGTACCTAGCCAGTACCGTGGTACCTGGTATCGCGGCGATCCTTATTCTAAAAAGGCTAGAAAACTCGTGATTACTGAGCACACGGTTAACGGCAATGTCACTTATCAAAAAGTTGATCCAAATTTAAAATTGAATCGTCACTCTGAAAAACAAAATAAAAAATACTCTGGCAATATTGTTCTAATTGATACTCAAGGTAATTCGTTAAAGGTGCGCGGCTTCTTGGATCTGGTGAACTTGGATTATCAGCCTGGTCAATTCAAGAACCATGAATGTCTTTTCTTAAGCTATGGCACTGATCCTAGTGTCGTCAACGGTGCGATTTTCAAAGATAAAAGTGTTGCGCTTAAGTATAGAAAGTATGATTTCACTAAGGTAAAGAAATAGTAAATGTAAAAAAGCATTCATCAGACTTGCTAATGAATGCTTGAAATCAGCTATTATTCTTTCTATGTTTGCGGCTTTGCACAATGATGATAATATCCCAAATGACTAATACTAAGGTGTAAATCATCATGAATATCTTTGCACCTACTGCTTGGCTATGCCAAAACAAATCTAGTGCTAACCAGATCAAAGTTATTACATCCCAAATTATTCTATATAATTCAGGTTTCTCTCTCATCTTAACTCACGCTTCCTGCTATGTACTTCTTTATTTTCTACCTTTAATTTACCCCCCCATGTAAGCATTTACAAATGATACGTACTTTTTCTTTTGAGTTAATAAAATAAAGGTTAGAAATAACTCCATCTACATCATGTAGACGGAGTTATTATTTTTATATCTTATTTCTTCAAGGCAGCAGCTTGTGCTTCTTCTGGAGTGTTAGATGGAGTGATTTTAACACTATTTTCAACAAATTTAACATCGCTGGCTTTGACATAATTGTCAGCTTTGAGTGGCATATAATCTTTTGTGTATTGACCGTTATTTGATAAACGTATTACATTTTGCCAATAACGGACTGGTGCTAAATGATAAAATTCTTCTGCTTTATTTTCACTTGGTACCCAAATATATAATAACTTATCTACTTTCCACTCTTCAGAATTCTTTGCAAGCTTTATATTTTGAGGAGTCCCATTTGTATTATATAGATCTGTGGCCTTGGTAAATCTAATGAGTGAATACCTATTTGCTAAAGTATAGTTATGAACTGGCATCTTTTTGGCAGCATTGACAAATAAATTAAGAATCCAGTAATCAGTACCTTTAATGTGGTAAATTGCTTGTTCCCAATCATCATCGCCGTCCTCACCAGTACCTGCTCGAATGCCTTGTTCTAAGTAGTCTACCGTAAACTTTTCACCATTCTTTGCATATTTGCCGGAAGGTTGAACTTTGTCTTTACCAGGTACTTCAACGAGAAGAGGGATACCGTTCCGTAATACGGTTACTGTTGTTTCATCCTTACTCATTGGTGGAACACTATTTGAAGACGTATTGTTAGTATTAGTGGTTGGCTTGGTGTTAGTAGTAACCGTTGTTGGTCCTTGAACAGTATTTACTTTAATAACAGGTCCCAAATTGTATGACTTAATATATTGTTTTCTTGGTCCAGCGATGCGGAAGTAACGCTTACCATTCTTGAACTTGTAAGAACCACCATAAGTAGTGACTGTTTCGCCCTTATAGAGCTTCCAACGATTCATGTAAGAGGTTCTGCCATTTGAAGACTTATAGATATAGGCATTATGAGTGATTTTCCGAGTTACACCGTCAATATTAGTAGCTTTTAAATATTGATCTTTGCCGCTTACCTTGTAGTAAAGTGTACCGTCTATTTTAACAGGATTGCTTTCTACTGTTACATATTGATAGGAGTAGTATTTCTTACCAGTACTATTACCATTCTTGTCGTAAGCGATAGCAGTATGCATTACCGCCCTGTTTGTTGCAGCTTGTACTGTGTGAGCACTAGTTGTGGCACTCATAAGAGGTGCGATTCCCATTAAGGCAGCTGTAGAAATTAATGCGAGTTTATTTAGTTTCATAAAAATTCACTCCAATTCTTAAAATTATTGGATTGTTACGTATATTTTTTACACCTTCATTTTACCCCCCCCGAAATGAAAATCAAGTGGGAAAGAACAAATTACAAATATCTAAACTGTACTTCTTCTGTTGTATTAGAAACAGTTATTGTACTGTATTGATTTCTGCTTTGACTTTGTTTTTTATCCCCATCTTGATGGCAACGAACAAGATAATAACTTCAATTGCAATCAAAGTAAATAATGCGTATTTTACACTAACAAAACCAGATATTGAAGTCATAATTGTAGTAAAAATTGGTGCTACAGCCATCAAGATAGTATTCAATAAACCAACAGATGAAGCTAAAATCTTATGTTCAATTGTGTTAACTAACCATTGTTGCATCTTAATTGAGGCAATACTTGCAGTTGCTGCTAACAAGAAGTAAACAGCTAAAACGGCATAGATATTAGCCAATATAGTCGCAACGGTCGTAGCAAAACTCAAAATAATAGCAAGAATAGTGATGGTAAATACTAAAGCTTTTTTGAATAATTGTGGTCCAAACATACTGCCTAAAATAGCGCCAACACTTACCACTACACCCATTACAGCAATAGTAAAGCTGTAGCTAGTGATGATCATTGTAGATTTATTTCCTGCAATCATAATTGGAATTAATGATCCAAGAGCAGTTAAAATACCATTAAGCAAAGCAATCACGAAGATAACAGTTAACAAACCTTGTGCCTTCTTCATTTGTTTGTATGATGACTTCATGGTGGCGAAAAACTTCTGATCATTAACTTCTTGTGCTTCAAGTGGCTTTTGATCTTTTCTATGCTTTAAACCAACACTTAAAAATAGAAGTCCAGCTACCATGAAAGTAATAGCATTAATGAAAGCCAAGTTAGCAAAGGACAAGAAAAGCAACAACCCTGAACCGACAAATTGTGCAATAGTATTGATTACTTCACTCACGCCGTTGGTAAAACCTTCAGCTTCACCAAATTCTTCTTTTCCGACAATGTCGACAATTAATGGAGCGATCAATCCAGTAGAGTAAGCACCAAACGTATCAGATAAAAAATTAATAATGACAACTATAATAACTAAATTCCATTGAGAAACATTGCTGACAAAGAGCAAGCCTACTATACCGTAAAGAACAAATCGAACTACGGCCATTAAGAAGATGCTTTTGAACTTATTTCTAGTTTTATCAGCTAAGAAACCTCCAAAAATATCAAATAGTCTTGGAATAGATTCTGAAATAGCGATCAATGATAAAGCCAATGAATAGTTGTGCAATTTACTTGCGTAAGTCATGAATGCTAAGTAAAAGAATACATCCCCAGCAGTAGATAAAAAACTGGCAACTGAAAATCTTCTGTAATCCTTATTTTTCAAAAATACATTCATAATGTTTAACCCCTTTTTCTTTGTCTCATTTGTTGTTGCAATTATAATAAAGTGAAAAAGAGATTAATTTTTAAAAGTGGCGTATTTGACATTTTGAGGTGACATTATGACGATCGGTGAGTTACTTAAAGAAGAAAGACTAGCGAAATCAAAAACACAGAAAGAATGGGTTGGCAACATTATCAGTACTTCTTACTATGCCAAGGTAGAAAAGAATAAGCATAGAATTACTGCAGAAGATTTGCTAGCACTGTTGCACCGCAATCACATTGATAGTAGTGACTTTTTCAAGCGTTTAGAAAATGAACGTGACCTAATCCACGAACAAGAAGAAAATTGGGGACATACGGCCACTACCGCTGTCTATCACCATGATATCCCTACTCTAAAAAAGATCGTTCAATCAATTAAAGACAGTGACCTGCCTCAAGATAAAAAGGATCAAGATGCTTTAGAAGTCGAAGGAATGATCGAAACTCTGAGAATTAATTATGAGGATGACTATCAGCCTAACCTAGAATTACAGAAAAAGTTGCGGGAAAGGATCTTCGACATTCCTAATTTTACTGAACTAAAATTGCAGCTCTATTGTGATTTCATGGATTTCTATGATCTAGATGCTAATAGAGCCATTGTTAAGCAAATAATTAAAGAAACTTAAAATACAGTTGATAACAAGATAATCGTAAATTGCAATAATAAATTGAACACTTACGCTGTTTGATAGATTTTATCTAATTCTCTTTCGAAGATTTCATCTGGTGTGTGATATGCC
>NZ_PCZD01000087.1:0-4708 GCF_002553975.1 Lactobacillus sp. UMNPBX6 | reverse complement strand
GGAAATCATCGTTCTTTTTTCATGTCTTAGGAATTAGTTTTTTCCCAGACACTTTATTCTTCACCTTTTAAACAAAATCTCTTTTATAATAGAAGTAACGTAATTTTTTTTAAAGTGAGGGAATCCATGCCTAACTTAAACATTCAAAACCTTGAAAGCTACATCATGTTTTACGGCCAGCAAAAATGTCAGCCTGATGAATTCTTTCAAGGTGACAATCTTCGTAAGAACGATATCTTTTATTACATTATTAGTGGAACTGGCAGCTTTACTTCTAGTAGACACCACGCAGTCAAGTTAAAAGCTGGCGATCTTTTTTACGTCCCGCGCAATCAAACTTGTTCTTTCCAAGCTGACCATGATGAACCCTGGGAATACTTCTGGATTGGCTTAGCCGGCTACGGCGTTAATGAAAGCATCAAGGCATCAAATTTACCTAATAAAAATTTCTTGCGTCAAATTCAAAAAACTGCCTTTTATCAAACCCTAAATGACCTTTATCAATGTTTGACAAAGAAAAAGACCTTATTAAACAATTTACAAATTTCAGCTTTAACCTATCAGCTTTTTTATCATCTAGTAAAAGACTTTCCTAACCATCCGCCAGTCCGCAAAACACCTAAAAATGATCAATATCAAATCGCAATCAATTATCTGCAACAAAATTATACTGATCCCAGTTGCAATATCGTGGAGCTTTGCAACAGGTTAGGTGTCTCACGCAGTTTTTTATATTCTTTATTTAGAAAAAACACCAAAATCTCACCGCAAAAATATCTGATGCAGCTTCGTATGGAAGCCGCCAAAAAAGAACTGCAAAATACTACTTCCAACTTAAAAGAGATTGCCCATAAAGTGGGCTATGGTGATGAATTCACTTTTTCTAAAGCATTTAAACGTTATAGCGGAGTTAGTCCCAACGTATTTCGTGGAAATTAGGATACTTTTTGCATACAATATTAAGTATGAAGTAAATATTATCTAGTAAAGGAATGATCAAATGAAACAAACAGAATGTACTACTATCTTAGTTGGTAAAAAAGCAACTATTGACGGCTCAACCATGATCGCTCGTAGTGAAGACGGTGGTCGTACCATTATCCCTGAAGGCTTCAAGGCAGTTAACCCAGAAGACCAACCTAAGCACTACACTAGCGTTATCAGCAAGCAAAAGATCGATGACGAAGATTTAGCTGAAACTCCTCTTCGTTACACTTCTGCACCCGATGTTTCAGGCAAAAATGGTATCTGGGGTGCTGCAGGTATCAACGCAGAAAACATTGCGATGACTGCTACTGAAACTATTACCACTAACTCACGTATTCAAGGCGTTGACCCTATTCTTGATCCAAGTGAAGGTGGTCTTGGTGAAGAAGATTTTGTTACTTTAACTCTTCCATACCTTCATTCAGCATTTGACGGTGTTAAGCGTGTTGGTTACCTTGTTGAAAAATACGGTACCTACGAAATGAATGGTATGGCTTTCTCAGACAAGGACAATATTTGGTACCTTGAAACCATTGGTGGTCACCACTGGATTGCACGCCGCATCCCTGATGATGCTTACGTTATCGCACCAAACCGTTTAAACATCGATAACTTTGATTTTGATGATACTGAAAACTTCGCTGCCGCAAGTGACTTAAAAGATTTAATCGATGAATATCATTTAAACCCAGACCGTGAAGGTTACAACATGCGTCATATCTTTGGTTCTTCAACTATCAAAGACGCTCACTACAACAACCCACGTGCTTGGTACATTCACAACTACTTCGATCCAGACTTTGGCGGCACTCCTGCTGATCAAGATCAACCATTCATTTGCCACGCAAACCGTTTGATCTCAATCGAAGACATTAAGTGGGCTGAAAGTTCACACTACCAAGACACTCCTTATGATGCTTACGGCGATCAAGGTACTCCTGAACAAAAGAAGACTTTCCGTCCAATCGGTATCAACAGAAACTTTGAAACTCACATTTTGCAAATCAGAAACGATGTTCCTGCAGAAATCGCTGGTGTTCAATGGTTAGCTTTTGGTCCAAACACCTTCAACTCAATGGTGCCATTCTACACTAATGTCACAACTACTCCAGAAGCTTGGCAAACAACTCCTAAGTTTAACTTGAACAAGATCTTCTGGTTAAACAAGTTAACTGCTCAACTTGGTGATACTAACTACCGTGTCTATGGTGAACTTGAAGACGCCTTTGAACAAAAGAGTTTGGCACAATGCCACAAGATTCAACATGAAACTGACAAGGCAGTTAAGGATATTTCAGGTAAGGATTTGCAAGATAAGTTAATTGCAGCTAACCAAAAGATGTCTGACATTGTTTACAACAATACTGTTGAACTTTTGGGTCAAATGGTTGATGAAGGTCATGGTTTAATGACTTTGAAGTACGACTTGCTTGACTAATAATCAAATATTAAAAGCAATAAGAGCTTGAGATTATTCTTAAGCTCTTATTTTTTACTCAAATAATGGAACTGCATCTGCAAGTGATTTAACTACGGTTACTTTCTTGATCATTTCTTCTGATGGCATTACTTGATCTGGCACAAGTACCACATCAATCCCTGCATTTAATCCTGACTCTACCCCATTAGGTGCATCTTCAAAAATTACTGCTTCATTTTTATCTACTTTTGCGACATTTAACGCATGCAAATAAATATCTGGGGCTGGTTTATTATTTTTTACATCTTCACCGGTAACAATCCCTGCAAAATACTGACGTAAATCATTATGACTAAGATTAAAATTAATCTTTTCAATATCTGAAGAAGATGTAATGTAAGATTTGATTCCTTTTTCTTGTAAAAAGCTAAGCAGTTTTTCAGCACCAGGCTTAACTGCTAATTTTCCTTCTTTAACTCTTTGATTAAATAAAGCCAAGGCTTCATCAAAAATCTTTTGTCCTAATACTTTATCACCAGTTTTTTGTTGTAAATATCTCAATGTAGGCTCAAAACCGGTTGCCAATAGTTTATTATTCTCGGATTTTTGATAATCAAAACCATATTTTGCCAATACTTCTTTACGTGTCTGGAAATATAATCTCTCACTATCAACTAGCGTTCCATCCATATCAAAAAAAGCCACTTTTTTATTTTTTAAATCCATTTTACTTTCCTTATATCCTTTTGCTTTTTATGTAACCTCTTTCATTGTAACAAATTAAAAAAGCATATTCTTACTCGAATATGCTTTTTAACTAGATATTGTCTAATATACCAGGTTCACTCAGATCATCTTTAATTGTGACATCAGCTCCAAGTTGACGAAGCTTCTCTTGTACACGATCATATCCGCGTAAAATATTGCCAGCCTTATCAATTACAGTAGTACCATTTGCCATTAATCCGGCAATCATTAAACAAGCTCCCGCTCTAATTTCACCAGCTGTTACTTCAGCTCCATGAAGTTGCTTAGTTGGATGAGCCAAAATAATATTATCTTCAACTTTAATATCGGCACCCATCTTCTGTAATTGTGGAATATGACCATTACGTTTTGGATAAATATTATCGATTACTACGCCTTCACCTGATTTAGCAGTTAAAAGAAGCGGTGTAATTGGTTGTTGAAGATCAGTCGCAAAGCCAGGATACACGTCTGTCTTTACTTGTACCATCTTTAAGTCCCCTGCTGGGTAAACATAAAGTGAATCTTCATCTGCGTCAACTACTACACCCATTTCTTCTACCTTGGCTAAGTAAGAATCCAGGTGCTCCTCAATAATATTATGAATGCGAATACCATTACCAATGCAAGCAGCCAAGGAAACATAAGTACCTGCTTCAATTCGATCAGGAATAATTGTATGTGGAATTTGTGCTTTAAGCATATCCACACCTTCTATTCTGATAGAATCAGTTCCGGCACCACGAATTACTGCGCCCATATTGTTCAAAAAGGTCGCTAAATCAATAATTTCTGGTTCTTTGGCTGCATTTTCAATAATAGTTTGGCCTTGTGCAGTTACACTGGCCATAATAATATTCATCGTTGCACCAACAGACGGCATTTTCAAATGGATTTTTGCCCCATGCAATCCATCTTCTGGTGCTGTAATTACAATTTGATCATTTTCATTTTTTACACTGGCGCCTAGAGCTTCAAAGCCCTTAATATGTTGGTCAATAGGACGTGGTCCAATATCGTCACCACCAGGGAAGCCTACTACTGCCTTGCCAAAACGACCGAGAAGCGCACCCATGAAGTAATACGATGCACGCAAACTCTTAATCTTACCAGCTGGTAATGGACTCATCTTAATATTCTCTGGATCAATACGTAATGTGGTTTCTCCAAAATCACAATGTACATCCATCTCGCTTAATAAATCCATTAAGTTGACAACATCAGCAATCCTTGGGACGCCTTCCAAAGTTACTGGTGTTCTTGACAAAATCGATGCTGGAATGAGCGCAACTGTAGAGTTCTTTGCGCCACCAATCCAAACGTCACCTTGTAGAGGCTTTCCACCATGAATAATCATCTGCTTCATTGGCGAAAACAAATCCTTTTCTTTTACTTTCAATTAATCATAATAATGTTAAAGGAAATTTGAGAAAAAAACAAGAGCCGAGGTCCCTCAACTCTTGTTTTCTTAAGATTTTGTATAATTCAAGTGATTATTCAGTCAACTACCCTAGACTGAAGTCTAGGGCTTAGTGGCTCGTTAGCTTACGCTAA
>NZ_PCZD01000086.1:0-4731 GCF_002553975.1 Lactobacillus sp. UMNPBX6 | reverse complement strand
TATTAGCTTACAACATGGCATATTGCCTAGAACGATTTAACTAGCACCACGCGTATTAACATGAAGAGGAAACCCCAATATGACAGCATTTGAAGAGGGTCAATATTAGTAAAAAACACGGGTTAAAGGTAAGTTGTCTACCGAAAATTGAATATTTTTACTTACTTTTGTTTAAAAGTAAGTGACTGTTGTCCTACTTATCGTCAGTGATAGGTGGGGCATTTTTTGTTTCTGTTTGTTGACACAAAAGAAATGCTGAAATCCAAACGGAGCAGTCTGTTTGATCGTTGTTGTTACTTATGACGAAAACATAAGTAAATCAGATATGAAATCTCGAAATGACCTTGAATGAAATCTCAAGGTACTCATTCTCGAATGCAATATCTGATCGGTCGCTAGGGTAAAGGGAAGACTATCAGGCCGCCCTTTCAAGCAGTATATAATATAATTAACAAATTGGTATATATCAATTAATGCTGAGCAGAAACTAACCCGACGATTCATAAATTTAGTCAGCCGTTTTCGGTCGCAACCGAAGGCTGAAAATTTATTTTGCCGGGACGGCAAACATGAGGGGGTCATTGCACGATGAAGCCGTTAAAGGATTCATCAACTTCAGTTACACCGTCAACAACTAGAACGGGATAAGGAAACCGAAATTAAGCGGAAAAGGCAATGAAGAACCATCTCTGTATCAAAGATTCAAGCTAAAAAGTCAGTACTTCATGAAGGAAACGACTTAGAATTATAATTTAAATTTAAACATTATTTCTAGTACCACAATATATGAAAAGAGAGCAGTGAGATTGCGTCTCACTACTCTCAATCGCGAACTTGAATAATTTTAGTGTTTGAAAAGAGATTAGCCTTTGCGGTTAGTCTCTTTTACTATCTGGTAAGTTGACTGCAAACAGAAAAGCCGCCCGGCTCGAGGGCCAAGCGGTCATCAAAGTCGCTAAACTGTGTTATAATATTATCAGATTGAAGAAATATTATACTTAACAATTAGGCTGATAACTTAACGGTAGCACTCTTGTTCTGGTGTACTGCAATACACCACTAGTTATTAAATTGGGGAGTAAGAATAACGATGAAGCAACTTAAATTTTTAGAAACTAAGCGGACACCGCGTTATAGTTTACGTAAGCTTAACGTTGGTGTGGCTTCGGTATTATTAGGAGTAACCATTTTTGGAATTAACTTTACAAATCATTCTGTAAAGGCAGCAACCACAGAAAGCGTTGAAAGTTTCAATAGTTCAGCAAACAGTAGGTTGCAACAGACTTCAGCAGTTGGCAATACAACTGCTGAACAAACTAATACTCAGAAAACAACTAGTGCAAAAGAAAAAGTTAAACAAAGTAGTGCAAGTAAGAATGCAACAGCTAATAATTCTACAGAAGCTGCGACAAACCCACAATCTTCACCAGAGACGCAAGGTAGTGCCGACACTGATATTAAATCATCAACAGCTAAATCAGCAGCAAAATTAGCAGCTACGAATTTAGTGGCAACTTCTGATACTGACAGAAATGCAGCAGGTACAGTAGATCAAAATAACACTAATACTCAGAAAGCAACTAGTGCAAAAGAAAAAGTTCAACAAAGTAGTGCAAGTAACAATGCAATAGCTAATAATCCTACAGAATCTGCGACAACCTTACAATCTGCACCAAAGACGCAAGGTAGCGCTGACACTGATATTAAATCATTAGCAGCTAAATCAGCAGCAAAATTAGCAACTATGAATTTATTGGCAATGAATTTAGTGAAAAATCCTGGTACTGATATTAAATCATTAGCAGCAAGATTAGCAGCTATGAGTTTAGTGGCAGTTTCTAATACTGGAGCAAGTACAGTAGATCAAAATAACACTAATACTCAGCCAGCTAAAGAAAATCAAGATTTGGCCAATAAGACTAATCTAACTTCTTCAGATAACTACAGTTCTAATATCTATAAAGGTACAGATGGAAAGTATTACAAGATTGTAACTATTCGTGGTCAGGACTACGTTTACCGTACTGCTGATATTCAAGCTAATGGTACTACTAGTATTTGGTATCCGCAAAAGGCAACGACAGCTGAAGATACTAAAAATAATATCAGTATTTCTAAAGAAGATTTAGGAAATGGTAAGACCCGTTGGACTGTTACTTTCTTCCCTAAAATGGGATTACAAAATGCTGGCAATAATAGTAAATTACATGGGTTAGTTTCTGCAAAATTTGGTATTGCTCTCACTAATGACTACCAAATCGTTGATAATGTTGATATGGAAGTAATTAATGATACTAATCAAAAATATACATATTATAAATTTGAGCCCGGTAGCAATAGCGCTACTGACATTACAATAAAAAATCCACCAGCTGAAGTAGACTTTTCATTTAATCCTAAGACAGATGTTGATCCAAATACTGGTTTAATTAATAATAGTAAAACCTTGCAAGCTTATGACAATAGATATTTGCAACCCTCATACTATTTCACTACTGCTACTAGTGCTGGTTCTAATAACTTATGGCAGACTTACTTTTTCAATAATGGTAATGAGGTTTATAATAATGCATATGATGGGAGAACCCCTTATCTAGGTGGCGATCATGACTTTCATTTTAATAATTTTAGAATTAAAAATAAAAGTGGAGTTGACGGTGCAAAAGAAGGGGACCTAGTCATTTATGACACACGGGGTGGAGTTAATGGCGTATTTAACAGTGTTAACTTTAACCAAGCAATGGAATTTAAGTCACATGGTTACGCAAGTAAAAAGATTATCACAGATCTATCACAATATTCTTCTTATGTTATTTCCTTTACTACGCAACACACAGACTCCCATGAAGTAGATTTATCTAAAGGTTCGAAAAATCAACAATTCTCAGGAATCTCAGCTAATATTTATTCTTATCAGAATGGCTACTATAACATGTTTTCTAGCTTATATGGTGAGCAGAGAGCACTGAATACAAAAGGTGATCCATTAAAAGCTAAAGATATTATTCCTAGTTGGGATGCAAAGAAAGCAGCTAATGCTGCAGTGGATGCAGCTGTAGTTAAGCAAAAAGCATTAATTACCAATGCTGACAACCTTAGTGATGGCGAAAAGCGAGACCTAAACAACCAAGTGGCTGCAGCTGCTACGAATGCCAAAAAGGCAATCGATGCCGCAACAACTAACGATGGTGC
Organism: Lactobacillus sp. UMNPBX6; assembly: GCF_002553975.1. Classification (NCBI taxonomy): domain Bacteria; kingdom Bacillati; phylum Bacillota; class Bacilli; order Lactobacillales; family Lactobacillaceae; genus Lactobacillus; species Lactobacillus sp. UMNPBX6. The sequence continues at coordinate 1,539 of NZ_PCZD01000086.1, read as the reverse complement.
CACTAAGGCAGGGCAAGATGGTGTCGCAGCTATTGAAAAGGTTGTTCCAACCAGTCTTGCAGACGCTAAGACAGCATTAACTGACGCCATCAGTCAAGGTAAAGCAGCTAAAAAGAGTGCCAGCTACTACAACGACGCCAAGGCCGAGGATAAGAGCGCCTTGGATAATGCCCTCAGCAAAGCTGGTGAGGATCTGAATAATAAAGCTTTGACCCAAGCCACCGCCGATCAAGATGCCCAGGCTATTAAAGATGCGATCAATGGTTTGAAGGGTCAACCAACCAACTTAGATAAGTTGAATCAAGCCATTAGCGACGGTACTTCCGCCCAAGCTGGTTCTAAATACGCCAACAGTTCAGACGAAAGCAAGGGCGCATTAGACCAGGCTATTAAGGCAGGTCAAACAGCCAAGACCCAGAGTGGCTTAACGCAAAAGGAAGCTGATGCGGATGCTTCAGCAATTGAAACAGCCATCAAAGGTTTAAGCGGAAAAGAAACTGATAAGACAGCATTAACTGACGCCATCAGTAAAGGTGAAGCAGCGCAAAAGAGTGCCAGCTACTACAACGACGCCAATGGCGACGATAAGAGCGCCTTGGATAAGGCCCTCAGCCAAGCTGGTGAGGATCTGAATAATAAAGCTTTGACCCAAGCCACCGCCAATCAAGATGCCCAGGCTATTAAAGATGCGATCAATGGTTTGAAGGGTCAACCAACCAACTTAGATAAGTTGAATCAAGCCATTAGCGACGGTACTTCCGCCCAAGCTGGTTCTAAATACGCCAACAGTTCAGACGAAAGCAAGGGCGCATTAGACCAGGCTATTAAGGCAGGTCAAACAGCCAAGACCCAGAGTGGCTTAACGCAAAAGGAAGCTGATGCGGATGCTTCAGCAATTGAAACAGCCATCAATGGTTTAAGCGGAAAAGAAACCAGTCTTGAAGACGCTAAGAAAGCAGCAAACAAAGTAGTCGAAGACGCTGTAGATAAGCAAAAAGCATTAATCACCAAGGCTAACAACCTTAGTGATAAGGAAAAGCAAGCCCTAAACAACCAAGTGGATGCAGCTGCTAAGACTGCAAAAGATGCAATCACTGCCGCAAAAACTAACGATGTTGCCACTAAGGCAGGGCAAGATGGTAAGACAGCAATCGAAGCGGTAACAGTTCCAACTGATTCTGATGTTAAGAAGAACGCTAAGAATGCCATCGATCAAGCTGCTAAGACTAAGGACGATGCAATCGATACTTCAAACTTAACTGCTGAAGAAAAGGCTGATTTGAAGAAGAAAGTTGCTGAGGAAGTTCAAAAAGCTAAGAGCAATATTGATGCTGCCACTAAAGACGCTGATGTTAAAACAGCGCAAACCAATGGTGAAAAAGCTATTAATGCTGTTGAAATCCCCGCTTCAGTTTCTAAGACTGATGCCATTAACGCAATCAATACTGCATTAGCAGCTAAGAAGGGTGCAATTAACGGTACTAACTTAAACTTCCCACTTGCAAAAGTGGGCTTGTACCTTGAAAATTCAATAGTTTA